>JBILOD010000039.1:0-13128 GCA_044374645.1 Pseudobdellovibrionaceae bacterium
ACCACCAGTCCCTCCCATTCACAGAACCGAGAGCTTTCTCCGCCTGCCATTGAAATGGGAACAGCAGGCGGAAACTCGATCCCTCATTGAAATCCTCGAGTTTGCATTTCCGGCCTCAAGAATGTCGCAAATTGATCGATGACTTACCAAACAAACTTCACTTGAATGGATGGTCTATGATGAAGTGCTCCTTGGTGTCATCGACTTATGAACATATACGGACTATCTAGCCCAACTGTAAACTATTTCGACACAACCTTTAACTCAGGATCCAACTGCCAGAGCTAATCTACGGGCATTGTTATTGCAACCGAATTGTAAGGA
Organism: Pseudobdellovibrionaceae bacterium; assembly: GCA_044374645.1. Classification (GTDB taxonomy): domain Bacteria; phylum Bdellovibrionota; class Bdellovibrionia; order Bdellovibrionales; family Bdellovibrionaceae; genus CAUJGP01. Next base: position 325 of record JBILOD010000039.1, read on the forward strand.
GGAGCTCCCATAGGACGCGAAGCTCGTTTTTGAAAAGAATAGACATGGAAAAATGAAAATGGAGGCCGATACTTTGATAATTTCAAAACAACAACATGGTCTCGAACCTCAGCTTTTATGGCAGTTCATTCTATGGCTTTTGTTTATTGCCACTCTTTATTCCCCCAATTCCTTCGGAGGTGAACCGCCTCCTTATTTAACTGAGACTGAGTTTCGAAACTTGGCCGAACAACTCTCGCCCAAAGTGGATGTTTTTGGTTATATCTGGAGTATAGATCCGGAAGCGGAGTTTTATGGCGGGACCACAAGAGATTTCTTGTATTGGGTTAAGGGGAGGTTTCAAAATTCTTCCTCCCGTGAACAGTCCCTTCAAATCCGTCACGATTTACTGCTACGCGAGAGCATTGAAGGGCGCGAATTCATTTTGGGCGAATCTGATATTGATATAATCACAGAGAAGTCCGTTCAAATTGATCCTGGGACTTTCGGCATACGAAAGATCGACACTCATGATTTCAAAATCTTTGATACTGAAAGCGTTGAAGGACTCAATGAACGCCTGCAGGGTTATATTCCCGCGGAAAAAATCCGACTGGGCTCGAGAGGCTTTACTGAGAATGTTACTTTTGGGAAGGGTCTCTCGGAAATCTACCAAGGTCGTCTAACCGTCCATTTTACCCCAGAAGCCGATTTTTCACAGTCGCTTTATGCACAAAGAATGGAGAACCATCAAGTTCTTTTGGCCTTACGCTATTTGCGGCTATTGGCAATGGACTATTTCAACTCTTATGGGTCAGGGTATCCAGACACAGCTCATTTATTCGCGATAGATACAAAGTCGAGACAAGATGTGGAGCGTATTTTGAATTCAGTTTTAGATGGTAAATCACTCAAACCCTACCTGGAGCGTGAACGCTTTAACTCCTGGCTCAATGGAACGATTCGCAAGGCCTTCCGAAGTTATACGAATCCCACGGCTGCCTATCTTTTGATGAAAGAATTTAAAGTGGACCAATTAACACTTGTTTATGAAGGAGTTGAGTCGATCAACGATTATGTTTTTGTCAAAAAGTATGATTTGACTCGAACTGCTTCAATGCTTAAGAAATTTGAAGTTGATCAAGATAAATTTTATCTCAATTTCACATCGGAGTTTCCCGATCAAAAATACTATCATGGGACAAGGTCAAAACAAAATCTTTCTAATATAGTGCTACAGGGTGCATTACCATCCAGCCATGGTAATGCTGGCCGTGGTCTTTATGGTGTTGGTATTGCCAATTTCGACGATGCTGCAAGTTGGGCCAGTGATCCGAAGCTTGTTGTGGAATTTGAAATTGATGGTAGCAAGGCTCATTTGGTTGATGTTACAAGAGGGGAGGGAAAGCGCGTTTTCGAACTCTATAACAAACAGTATGATGGTCGTAGTGCAAATGTTTATGACGCTTTTGCTGATGATTTTTCCATTGATATCATCAAATATCCCTATAGCTTTCGGGCTTTTGTACTTAAGAACAGCGCCGTCATTAAAAACAGACAAGGTGTCTACTATAAAATTCGAACGCTTCATCAACTTCTACAAACAATTGAAAAAATAGAAACCACGAAAGAATTCGTTGAGGTCATAGATAGCACCTCCATTTCACCTTATGGTGGCCGAGAGATCAGCTTTCTGGAAAAAGCGATTTTAGGTGCGAAGATTTGGAAGCGATTGGAGCAAGGTAGTCTCGAAGGTCTTCATGAGTTTGAGCTCCTATTGCAGCTCATGCGCACCAGCGGTAATCTTACTGCCGTTTTAAAGCCTAAATTAGAATCCATAGCACTGAATTCATTATCCAAACTTAACGAAGTCCTTCGCTCAAGCGAATTCACCCCTACTATTATCGGGGCATTAATTCGTCAAATGGCTATAAATGAAATTCCGGTGGAAATAGGACGAGCCATCGCTGAATTTGGTATTACTCAGTCAAAACTGACTGCTGATCAGAAAACAATACTTCTCCAAAACATAAATTCTTGGGCAATGGCAGAAGAGACTCACTCCGTTGATCTCAGATATTTCGAAATCCTTAGCCCCATTTTTTATGGATACCCAGGGCTGTTAAAAGATCTCCTCGTTAACACAGATACGAACCTGATCTTCGAAGATCCTGAGATGCAAAGATTTTACTTTTCAGACGCACATAGGAGCGAGTTTTTTTGGAAGCTTTTTACCAAAGATAATTGGTGGAATTACGCCCGAATATACCAACAACCCCCGAAAGATATCCCCATTGACTTTTTCATCAGTTCCTCTCCCCTTGAGCTGTTAGGTTCCGTCCAATGGAATTGGAATGCTAAACTATTCTTATTAGAAAAGGTCTATAGCGAAGACCGGTTTTTGAAGCACGAGTTAGCTGCTGATCGAATTATGCAATTCATTGCCGGGGTGTGGGGAAAGGATCGGGTCCAGGTTGGTTTTAGTGGCGATTTTCAGAGAGACCTCAATTACAATAAAGACGATGTCGCCCTTCTTCATTTGGTTCAAAAAGCACTTGTCTCAATCGTCAAATATTATCCGGAGAAAGCGGTAGAATTGGCTGAAACAATCATCAAACATAACCTGTGGGCCAATAGTTCAAAGTTCGAAAATAAGTCGAAAGCCTTCGAACGATTATTAACCAATATTTTGGCGGCGGAGCCTTGGTCTTCCTTTCCGCTCAAGACCCTTTGGATCAAAATGACCTCCGAACGTTGGACTTCTACCAAATATCAGATTCATCGACTTATGCAGATCCAAGCTCCTTGGCAGATCAATGCCTGGACTCATCGGGTCACGCAAAAGTCCTGTTTAGAAACTCTCAAATTCCGCACAGCCAAGTGACCTCATGTTTGTTCACATAAAGATGCACAAGGCGCGAGTTAGGGATCCCAGCAAACTTCTGAAGTGCTGCAAAGTCGGATTCTCCTTGAAATTTAATAGTGCAAACAAATCGAGAACAACGACCGGAATTTATCCATTTTTCGACCAACTCAAATAGTTTTTCGGGATAGCAAATGATGTCTGAAAAGAACCAGTCCACAGGGCCAACGTCTTCGGGCCTGAGTGTGAAGGCATCACGTTTTAACATTTCAACGTTGGGTAGCTGAGCGACAGACTCAGCTAAGGGAGCCTTATCAACGCTGATTACGTGACAGCCGGATTTCTGCAGCACCCAGGTCCAGCCACCGGGACAACTTCCCATATCCAGAACGCGTTGCCCTCGATCGGGTCGGATTCCATGGACGGTGAACAGCTCCCACAGTTTCAAGTAGGCGCGTGAGGGCGGATTGATTTTGTCTTCTGCAAAATGAACTTCGCCCAGCGGTAAGTTATTGTTAATAATTTGGGTGCTATACCAAAGAGTTTTCGAATCTTCGAGGGTCCATGCGCCCAAGGTTGTAGGCTCGTAGGGTTTGAGAAACTCGAGAGTTGGGGTTTTGGGAGACTTCAATTGCTGTTGAATCAATTGACATCGACGGTGGGAATCAACCGAGCACAAAGACCATCGTGGAAATTTCTGCCGCAAAAGTTTTTGTGCTGACCCAATGGATGTGATGGTTTCACGTTTGGGGTGGAGCCAATGTGATTGAGCCCACAGAGCGGGTTTGATCAGCCCCTCAACTAAAAAGAGGCGCTCTTTTTCCCAAATAATCATAGCCTCGGTGTTTAGTTGAAGCTCCTTTCGGAGATCTTCTTCATATTTGGAAAAGCTCATATAAAGGCTGAGCCCTCGATAGGGCTCAAAGGTGGTCAGGAGGTTTTGAGCAATATCAAATGTTCTCACGCCAAAAACCTAAATGTGGCCCGGCATTGAGTGGACAAGTTATTGTCCACTCTGCGCTGGGCCTCTATTCTTAGATGAATCATTGATGTAACGCTCATAAAACGCTTGCTTCTTTTCTTTGAAGGCACGTCTTGTCTCATCGTTTAGAGTTTGCGTCAACATTTGGGTGTACTCATTCTCTTTTTCTCGCATTCGACTAATTCCCTTTTCAGGGTTGCGACCATCGATTGTGGCAACCTCACTATCAAGCCAAATCACTAGGGAGCCTTCCTTAGAGATGAGCTCATCGGCCTTGTCATCAATGAGTTTCGCTTCCTGAAGGAGGAATTCTTTGATTGCCACAATCCATTGACTGCGGTACTGATCGTCTTTTTCAAACTCCACATAACGACTCGTGTAGAGCACGTTGTCAGTGTAGGTCTCTTTAAATTGGAGGTCTTGCTCTGGCCGGTATATGGCGGCCTGTTTCATTTTTTCCAAGAGGGCAGCAGACTTCTTTTTATTTTCCAGATCAATATTGTTCACTGACTCGGTGATGGTTTGAACCCCTTCCGAGAGTTTGTTCGGATTATAAAGTAGATAACTGAGTCCAGCGACGACAAAGCCACTTGCCCAGGCGAATCGGACCCAAAACTTTTTATGTTTCTTCTCAATGTTCGGGTCGTATTCCAGCAACTGCTGAATTTGTTTATCTTCGCCAGTCAGTTCATTGGTAAGAGCCTCTTTGAGAATCTTTTCCAGGTCTTGTTTCAGAGTTGGCAAATGCTCCTTCAAAACCGAAGAGGCGCTGTTCCCATAGTTGGTTAAAAATTCACTTAATGTCTTTTGAATGTATTCATTCTTGCTTGCGAACTGCTCTTTAATGATACGACGAGAGTCTTCGACCATCGCGCGCAATCGATCTTCCTCACGTCGCTTTATGTCCATAAGGTAGGCATCTTGTTGCGTCTTCATGGATTTGTATTCTTTGTCCCGTGTGGCACGGAGCTCCTGGGCTTCTCGCTCGATTTCCGCTTTTTTCTCGGCGGACTCGCGCTCTAAGTCTTCACGGCGCTGGAGCAACTCGCGTTCTATGCTGGTGCGGCGGTCTGAAAGTTCTCTTTCTAAACCATCGCGTTTATCAGAGAACTCTTGGTCAATTTGCTCTTTGCGTTTTTGGTATTCTGCTTCCAGTCCCTCGCGGCGAGCGCGGAAAGCCATTTCAAACTCATCCGATTTCCGCTTGAGAATGTCATCAATGTCCTGGAGATTTTTCATCTTCATGGACTCAGTGTTCTTCAATTCATCCAAGATGGTTTCTTGGCGTTGTTTCATTTCCTGATAAGTACGGTCGCGTTCTGCAATGATTTGGGTTGTTTCTTGATTGAGTGCCTCGATTTTTTTGCGGACATCCAATTCGGTCGCTTCGCGAGTAGTCGAGACCCAACGCTCAGTTTCATCGCGTAGAGCGGTGACAGAGCGGGTTGTTTCTTCCTGTTGAGCTTTCGCCCAGCGATCGGTTTCTTCTCGGGTCACTTTCGAGTAAGCGTCAGCTTCCTCGCGCATCACTTTCGAGTAAGCGTCAGCTTCCTCGCGCATCACTTTCGAGTGAGCGTCAGCTTCCTCGCGCATCACTTTCGAGTGAGCGTCAGCTTCCTCGCGCATCACTTTCGAGTGAGCGTCAGCTTCCTCGCGCATCACTTTTGAATAAGCCTCCGCATCGGCTCGATGACCAGCCGCATAGCCTTCGGCCTCACTTCGTTGAGCTTTCGCGAATTCTAGAGCATTATCTCGTTCCGCTTTTGCGCCTTCAATGAGAGTGGCTAACTCAGCTTCGCGGAGCTTAGCTCTCTCTAGGGCCGCTTTTGTTTCGTCAACAAGGGTTTGATTCGCAATGACGGTGGTCTTGTATTTTTCTTCGGCGTCATTAGCTTTGATTTGGTTAAGTTCAAGTTGTTGCTGAATGTTCTTTAATTGAAGGTCATGGGTTCTCATTTCAGCCAAGAGCTTTTCGAGACGAATTGTTTCTTGGGTGTGTTGGGCCTCTACTGAGATTTTTTCTGTCTGATGTTTTTGAATATCGAGTTTGAGGTGATCAACTTGGGCCGTCAATGAGGGGATAGATTGTTTGAGCGACTCAATATCACGTTGAACCAACTCTTTATCATGGTTGATCGAAGCTAATATTCGTTCTTTGTCACGATGTGCATCGGTGAGGAGTGTTTCCTTGATTTTGTCCGCTTCCAAGTTGGCTTGTTGGATTATAACCTGCACTTGTGATTCGGCATCTTTGATTTTTTCGAGTGCCCGTTTCTCAGCTTGCTGAATGATTTGTTGAGCTTCATTTTCTTTAGATCTCATCAGATCGCGAGCTGCCATTTCAGCATCTATTTTTGCTTTTGCTAAGATTCGATTGGCATCCTCACGGGTTTGCTGTGTTACTACTCCGAGAGCTTCTGGTTGCTGCGGAAAAGTCGGTTGTGCCGAAGCCGAGGGGTAGGGAGTCGGAGCTGGAGCTACGTTACCAACAATCGACGGCTGTGCGGTTTGTGGAAAGGGTTGTTGTGTCGATTGTTGCACAGGCGGTGTGAAATTCACTACGTTAGGTTGTTGGTAGTTCTGTTCTCTGGGCTCGTAGTGACTGCTCGAGATCTGTTGATGGGTGGGCTGAACAGCGACCGGGGCGGGTTGTGGTGCGCTGGAATAGCCCTTAAACTGTTGCATCGCTTTTGCTGAAGGATTGTTTCTTCGCTTTTCTCGGTCTTCGTGAAAAAGTTCGATGCTGAGACTGACGTTTGAATGGCCAAGGGTGAGAATTTGCCCCTCTTTATAGGGAGAAGGAATGTGACTTGGTATTTTTTGACCATCGAGGGTGGTACCATTCGAGGTGCCAAGATCCACCACAAAAATCTGGGCATCTTGAATAATGACTTCTAAGTGATCACGGCTGATGCTGTTATCGGGAATGGCCACCAGATGCGTAGGTTTACGCCCGACAGTAAACTTCTTTTCGAAGATCGGAATAGGCGGTATACCAGTCTCACTGTTTAGGTGAACAATTACTTGTGGATTCCGTTTAAACATATTTCCCTCTACATCAACTTTGTTGGAGTCATAGATTGACTCCAACAGGTTTCCAGCGATTCACTACTCGATCTTAATCTAGGATGCTTTATGCATGCCGCGATTAGGCTGAGTATTGAGATGCCCGTTTTGCCGATCGATTTCATCTTTCAGATACTCTGAGGCCAGGGCTTCCATCGGATCTTTGTTTTCGTCAAACTCTGGCATTGCAGTCTGTGATGAAGCTTGATCAGACATGTTCCAGATTGTGTCCAATCCACTTTCAAAAAGATCAACGGTGGTTACGAACACTCGCTCTGGAGCTAGCCATGAGTTAACAATACTGAATGCCACAGAATACAGAATACCAAAGATAGAAGCGTTCATTTTAAACGTGATATTCGTCAAGAAATTAGCGATTGCGGTTCTGGTGCCGTCAGGGTTTTCAAGATCGATTCCTGCAAGGTCAGGAAGTGCTGCCTTAATACCCAGGAATGTTCCTAAGATACCGGCGATCACAAAGAGTCCGGGGAGCAAATTGGTCAGTTCGGTCAGGGTTCCAACAGGGATTATACCAAAAATCCGGTTGTAAGCCGGGTTGGCTTGAAAAATCGACTTAGACATTTCATGCATCTTGGGCTGCGCGCCGCCTTTAAGAAAGCGGATGTGGCGCAAGACCTCGTGAATGAGCCAAGCGCTGCCTTGTTTTACCAGGAACCAACGGTCCATTGGATCCAACAGTAAATCGGGACGACGTCTTTTCATTACGGATCTAACCTTAAAAACCTCATAGTATGTTTTTTCTAAGAGTTTGCGTGTGTTCACGTAAAAAGACGCCGCGGGTGCATCGTCCTTTCGCGCGTCTAAATGAGCTCGAATCCTCTTAATGAACTCTTGGGTAAACCACTCATGGCGTTTCACCGTAAAGTAAATTAATACCCTTGAAATCACACCCATCACAAATGCAATGGCCATGACCCATAAAAGACTCATCGACATCAACTTAAAAAGTATGTCGAGTAAGGTCAGTTCTGGTGTTGCTGCACCGGTCCCTGTTGTCATTTTACAATCCTCCCCAAAACGGTGGTTAATCTTTCAAATTAAATTTAATTACTACTCTTTGTTCTTTTTTACAGTCGTTCAGTTTGCAGAAGTCGGCACCGGCACCTCTTTTGTTGCCGGAGTCTTGGGCCAAAAAGCTTCGGCCTGTCACTTTAACTAAACCCATGAGTCTTTGCTGGTTACGATACTGCATTTTGTCGGTATTAAAAATGTAACCAAAAATCGATTTCGCGCGGCTAAAACTGAGATCAAGATTATAGTTTACCGCCGATCGGTTTCCGGCATCCAAGCTGGATGGATCAACATACTTGCCCTTATAGGTGGGAGAGGCGAATCCCACAATTTCGACCGAAGCGATCTTGCTGGCGGTTCTTTCGTCTTCGAAGAGACCTTCAGAGTAAAGAGGTACAAATTTTTCAAGTGTCTCGATCATGTCTCGTTTTAGGACGGATTTGCCAGTGTCGAAGTAGCTGTTTTTGAAATCAAGAACGACTTCGCCGGTTTTCTCGTCGACATCCACTTTGATGCCATTTTTTGCGAAACGATTGCGAATCTGATCGGCCAGTTTCTTGCGAGTGTTGATGAGGTCGATGGCCTTCTTCAGCTCACCCTGGGTGTCATCATATTTCTGTTTGAGAGAGGCCAGTTTACCCTGATACTCTTTTTCCTTGCCGGCCATTTCATCGCGAAAGGCTTTTTCGCGTGCGGCGCGCGCTGCACCTGATAAACGCTCTTTGTTGAGCGCATCACTAAAGCCCGCTTTCGCGGCCTCGAGGTCACCTTGAAATTTGTTTTTGGCATCAGCCAGAGCATTTTGGTATTGGCCTTGAGTTGCGGCGAGCTTACCTTCGAGTTCGCCTTTTGCGGCTTCAGCACTAGCAAGAGCATTACTGGTGGCCGTTAGATCAGATTGAGTTTTTGCCAAGTCCGCCTTGGCACCGGCCAATTGCGACTGAATGGCATTAGCTTGGCCCTGAAGTTGGGCTACTTGAGCTGCTGATTGGCTCTTCAAGTTTTGAATTCGATTTTCCATCTCTTGTTTGGTCATTTGATTTGCTTTATATGCTTTTTGCAAATCAGCCATTTTTGTTTCGAGCTGTTGATTGGCTTGATTGATCTGGTGTTCTTTGTTGGCAAGTTCAGTTCGTTTAGCCGTAACATCAGCATCGAGAGTCGCGATTTCGCTGCTCTGTTGATCAATCACGTTCTCTTTTTCAGAGATGATATCATTGCGGTGTTGAATTTTAGTTTTTGCTAAAACGTTGGAGTTAATAATATTACGTATAAGCTGCTGGTATTTGTTGAGGGCTTTTTCTTTACGCTCATTTTCAAGTGCTTTTTGGCGAAGGGCTTCTTTTTCAGTTTTAGCTTCGTCCTGCAAAAGGTCCAATTTGCCCATCAACTCGTCGTACATTTCAGTTTCTTCGTTGGAAGCCTCTTTTTTCATGTAGTCATCTTTGAGGGCCTCGTAAACTTTGATCTGTTGTTTGAGATCTTCGATTTGATGGGTGAGATATTTTTTATCTTGAACTTGTTCGAGAGTCTTTGTTCCCTGGCGGAGAGTAGAACCCACGTAGATAAAGAGAAAAATGGTAAACATTGTGGTGTACAAATCCGCGTAGGAGATCCAAAAGTTTTCCTGATGCTTGTTCTTTTCGTGCTGGTAATTGAAGCTCATAAATTTTCCCTCAGTCCTTTTTCGGCAGATTTCAGAAAAACTTTATAGAGATATTTTTAAACAGCGTGTCAGTATGGTGATGTTTCAACCTGTCAAGCTTCTAGACAGTCAATGAAGGGCTCAGCCACACTAGACCTAAACGGGCAGAGGCAGAAAGTTTGGCTCGACTAAAAGTCAGGGGTCAATGGCGCGACGAATAAACTGTAATTATTTAGTTAAACGCGATATTATTAGAGAGTGGTTTGCATTGAGGTGTGTATGGAAAAATATTTTTGGAGTAAGGCCCCTTGTTTGTTTCTCGTTTTGTTTGTGGTCAGCCCCTTGGTTGTGGCTGTTGAGCTAAAGCGTGAACCTGTCGATCTCAGCGAGGAATTGTCGGAAGCTCAAAGTCAGGCACCTTCTCCTTCTTTTCGTAATGAGGCCTCGCGTGAACCATCGAGTCACGTCGAGCAACAGAAGGCAGTTCAAGCATCAAAACCTAAATCAAAACGTAGCGGTGTTGTCCGAATCGAGCGTACCGACGCAGATACAGTGAGTGTGCCCGATGGAGTCGATTGGGAGCACAATCGCAAAGGTAATGATGCGGTAGCGTCAGATTTATTCAAAAAAGTCGATGCCGAGTCACAACCCAAAGCCGACGAACCATGACTAAGAAGGTTTATCGCCTACTTAAATCAATTTGCTTGCCCCTCAAAGTTTGTAGATAATCTCTCCATAGGGGAGGTTATGATGAAAAAAGTTTTAGCGGTTCTATTCGGAGTGCTGGCAACCACCGGTGCGTTGGCGGAGACTTTGGTAGGCCAGGTGTTTGCGAAGGATTCCAGTCGAAAAAATCATTTGTTTAATTATAAAAATATCACCACTGAGCTCGAGGGAATGCAAAAACAAGAGGCTCAGTTTGTCGACCTTAATGGACAAATCCTTGTGATTGAGACGGCGGAGAGACAAGGAACTAAGCCCAAGACTTACACTATGGATCATCGCCAGACTGGTCGCAAGGGCTCGATTGTGGTCGACGGGCAGAAGGTCATTTTTAATTACGAAGAGAACGGGAAAAAAAAGGGCCCGGAGGAAGAGGATCTCAAGGAAAACTTTGTGGTGGGGCCAACCTTAGTTCCATATATTAGCAGCCATTGGAAAGAGCTTATGGATGGAAAGTCCGTTGATATTCGCTTTGGGGTTTGGGATCGCCAAGAGACAGTGGGCTTCTCACTTTCTAAGGTGGGACAGGAAAAATTGGATGGCAAAGACGTCGTCCTGTTAAAGTTTAAGCCGACCAGTTTTGTGATTGCCGCCTTGGTCGACCCTTTGATTTTCAAGGTTAGTACTGACGGAAAAGATCTGCTGAGTTTGATTGGCCGGGTCATGCCTAAGCGTAAGGATGGCAACAAATGGAAAGATCTCGATGCTGAGGTGATGTACAAAAAAGAAAATTGATCCCAAATGATTTTTATTTCATCCCCTATAAAGACAAAAACGTTGTCGAAGGGGATGAATGTCTGATAATGATCTGTTCTATGAAACAGCATTCCAAAACGTACTACAATGATATTCTATTAAAATTGGCCCAGAAACTTTTCGGTTTAGAGTACCTTCACTACGGGTACTTCGAACCAGGCATTCCACTTAACTTTGATGGGTTGAAAATAGCCCAACAAAAGTATACTGATAAAATTCTCACCTCGATTCCCAGTGACGTGAAGGCTATTCTCGATGTGGGCTGTGGCGCTGGGGGTAATGCAAAAGCCATGGTCAATGCTGGTTACACAGTGACCTGTGTTGATCCAGATCCCTATTTGCTCGAAAAAACGCGCGCCGCTACGGGTAATAAAGTTAAAACTTTGGTCGGTCTTTATGAGAATGTGACCGGTCTTGATTCTTCAAGCGTCGACATGGTGCTTATGTCGGAGTCATGCCAGTACATTAATCCTCAGGATGGTTGGCGTTTACATTCTAAGCACGTTAAGCCGGGTGGTTACGTGATGGCAGTGGACTTCTTCATCACACGTGAAATTGATCAACCCTATTTGAGTAAATCAGGTCATCGCTTGGAAGCTTTTGTTGAAGAAGCTAACAAGTGGGGTTTTCAATTGGTCAATAAGGAAGACATCACTCCGCAAACAGCACCAACGATGGATCTCTACCAAGAGTTGATATTCAACAAAGTGTTCCCGGTTTGTGAAGCTGTTTTTGAATTTGTTCATCGTAAATTTCCTTGGCTTTACAGCCTTTTGTCATTTTTTATGCGAGAAAAAGTTTTGTTTTTAAGAGAAAAATACTCTCACCAGGATTCTAAAACTTTTACCAAGTATAAAACATATTTTGTTTTGTTGTTTAAGCGTAAACAATAAACAAAAGAATTTCGTTACGGACTATAGGTTCGAACACAAACGTAGCTTTTCCGGATAAGGTTCCAATGTGGGGCGGACAATCTTGTTCGTTTCCACTTTATGGGCGTTAAATGGTCGATCAAAAGCAAACAAAAAGCCTCATTGGTTTTGACCCATTTTGAAACTTTAGTTTTGCCAATCCTAAGTTCGAGTTGATTAGTGTACCATAATGGGTCAGGATTTTGCTTTCTTGATCAAGATTAAAATTAGCATCAGTATTTGCTCAAGATTCTTTGATTCCTGTCGATAGAAGGTTCGAGTTTGATCTTCACATAGAATAAATCATGAAGTTAAGAGCAAAGACTTTATTAGGAATAGCACTAGCCCTCACAATTTTAATCTCTGGATTATTTGTTTACTCAAAAATGACCCTCACCCGGGGATTCAATGATGTTGAATGGCGGGAGGCAAAGCTAAACACTCAGCGCTCAATTGATGCCATTCATTCGCTCGTTGATAATTTGGAAAACAAAATGATCGATTGGGCCGCTTGGGATGACCCCTATAATTGGATGCAAGACCATAATACAAAATTTGTTGAGTCAAACCTGAGCGATAGCAGTGTTCAGGCCATGAAAATTGATATGTGGGCTTGGATTGATGAAAATCGGAATATAACTTTTGGCAGACTCTATAATGGTGATCAGGCTGTAGATTTAACTCCTGACATTTTACAGTTTATTAAAACCAATCAGAGTATTTACCAGACTGGGAATGAGGGTGGTTGGAAGAATATTAATGGATTTGTGAACTTCTCCCATAACCCAATGTATATTACTGCCCAGCCAATTATTACCTCGGAAAGGAAGGGACCAAGACGGGGTGT
>JBILOD010000431.1:0-3910 GCA_044374645.1 Pseudobdellovibrionaceae bacterium
TCTTATTTGAACATCGACCGTATCTTAGCGGTGGCCAAAGAAGCTGGGGTGGATGCGATTCATCCCGGATATGGGTTTCTTTCAGAGAACTCAAATTTTGTCCGAGCTGTTGAAGCAGCAGGCCTAACGTTCATTGGACCCACGGTTGAGAACATTGAAGCCATGGGTGATAAACTTTCTGCAAAGGCGCTAATGAAAAAGGCCAATGTTCCAATGGTGCCTGGTAGTGATGGGCCAGTGGAAACTCTTGAAGAAGCCCTGAAGGTTATTGCAATAATTGGTTATCCGGTGATGATTAAGGCTTCTGCGGGTGGTGGCGGCAAGGGCATGCGTGTGGTTCGTAAAGACATTGAACTGGAAAGCGCTTATCGAGCCTGTCGTTCAGAGGGAACTAATTATTTCGGAGACGGAACAGTTTACATCGAGCGATTCGTTACCGACCCAAAGCATATTGAAATTCAAGTGTTCGGCGATAAGCATGGCAACGCAATCCATCTTTACGATCGAGAGTGTTCAGTACAGCGACGTCATCAAAAAATTATTGAAGAAGCACCAAGTCCATCACTCACTCCGGCCCTACGAGAAAGAATGGGGGAGGCAGCAGTACGTGCTGCAAAGTCCATTAGCTATGTAGGAGCTGGAACTATGGAATTCATTTTTGACAATCAGACTAAAGAATTTTTCTTTATGGAAATGAACACCCGACTTCAGGTGGAACACCCGATCACTGAACAAACAACGGGAGTGGATTTGGTCAGAGAGCAATTGATGGTGGCCATGGGGCATCCATTGAGCTTCAAACAGTCGGACATTGTGCAAAAGGGTCACGCCATTGAAGTTCGCGTGTGTGCCGAAGATCCTATCACCTATAAGCCAAGTCCTGGTGTGATTCGAGCCTGTCGACACCCACAGGGACCGTTCTTGCGTGTCGACTCTTATATCTATCCAGGGTACGAGGTGCCGATTTATTACGATCCAATGATGGCGAAGATCATCACCTGGGGTGAAACCCGGGACGAAGCTATTCGTCGCATGCAGCGTTCACTCACTGAATTTATTTTGACTGGGGTGAAATCAAACATTGTTTTGCACAAATCGATTTTGGCACATCCACAGTTTTTAGATGGATCTTATACTACTCAATTTATTGAGAAAAATTTCCAAGTTGAAGAACCAGAACTTTTCAAACAAGTGGACGACAAGGTCTTTTTGATTGCGGCGGCTATTTCGGCCTACCAAGATCGAAAATCAAAAGATGTACGCCAACTGAATGTTGCGAGCCATTGGAAGAGAATTGGCCGCAAATTGACACTGAGGACTTAAAATGTACTTTGAATCAGAAATTAACGGGAAAAAATTTAAGATTGATGTCGTTGAAACTAAAAATCACTGGAAGATCTCTATCCAAGAAGAAGGAAAGGATTGGGAACTTCATGATGTGAGCAAATCAGATTTTAAACGAGCCGAAACCTACATTAGCTTTTTGTTTCGAGGCTCATCTTACTTGATTGACGTCATCGGCAGCGACACCGAATACACAGTTTTTACTCGAGGTTCATATCGAGCGGTGAAATTGTTCAATGACGAAATGCTGCTCCATCGTAGCCTTAAGGATCCTGCCGGTATGGGTAGCGATCGCGAGCTGAAGGCGGGTATGCCTGGCAAGATCATAGAAATTTTTGTGAAGCCAGGAGATGTCGTAAAATTTAATAAGCCACTTTTGATCATGGAAGCCATGAAGATGGAAAACGAAATGCGAGCCGCAGCGGATTGCCTGGTTAAAGAAATTTGCGTCAAGCAAGGCGACAGTGTTGAATCTGGAGCTGTGTTGATTCGCTTTGAGAAGTCGTAAGCAAATCTAAATGGAAACTGGTAAGATCTTTGGTGCGCGAGGGGGGACTTGAACCCCCACCCAGTTACGGACAGGCTTCTGAGACCTGCGTGTCTACCAATTCCACCACCCGCGCATAAATATTTGGTTGGTTTACTTTATATCGATTTACACCACTTGGTAAATTAAAAAAACTACGTAGTCGATCTATGGCCTCCTCAAAAATGCTAATATAAGGGGTTTCAATCAACAACCCTAACTCTCGACTTGGTTTCTTTTCTCAAAGAACCCAACGAGTATAACCGCAACCTCATAGAGTAACGCCAGCGGAACCAGCATGAGAAGCATAGTAACAGCGTCTGGTGATGGAGTTACAATGGCGGCGAAGATTGACATAATGACAATCGCATAGCGGCGCTTATCGCGCAGAAAGGCTTGGGAGACAATGCCAAGCATTCCCAAGACAACTAGGATTAGCGGCAATTCAAAGGCCAAGCCAAAGGCAAGATGAATGGTGATAAAGAAAGATATATACTCACTAATCGTGATCATCGGTTGGTCGACAGACCCACCAAAGCCCAAGAGGAATTCGAAAGTGACTGGCAGAACGGCGAAATAGCAAATGGCCACTCCAGTAAAGAATAGAGAAACGGCCGCAAAAATAAAACCCAAGGCGTATCGACGCTCTTGCTTGTAAAGGCCCGGAGCAATAAATTGCCAGATTTGGTAAAACCAAAAAGGGGTAGACAGTAAGACTCCGCTAAAGAGGGAAATTTTAATGTGGGCCATGAATTTGTCCATAGGAGCGGTAAAGACCAAGCCCATGTTCTTAAGATGTGGAATGATTGGCGCCCGGATTACATTAAAAATAGTTTCGCTGAAATAATAGCTGGCAATACCTGCTATTACTATGGCGATTGCAGCGCGAATCAGCCTTACTCGCAGTTCGGATAGATGTTCAACCAAACTCTGGTGTTTGTGCTCGACTTCTTCGCCAAATCTCATGTTGTCGATCCTCCGTCTTTTTTAGTGGTATCTGTACTTACAGGAACTTCCGCGGTTTCGACTGAGGATTCATGATGGGTTGATTCTTCAAAACCATCATACAATTTTGGTGGAGGTACGGGAGTTTCTCCAGTCTGTTTGAGGTTTCTACTGGGGTCTTCATAATGTTTGGGATTGGTGATCGAACTCGTGAGATCTTCACTGGCACGCTTTAGTTCATTGAGCGCACGCCCCACAGCGCGGGCAATCTCTGGAAGTTGTTTGGGGCCAATAAAGATCAAAGCAATTATGGATATGAGTACAATCTCCGATAGCCCTAAATTAAACATACATACCCCCAGCAGATCATAAACTTGAGTGAATTGCTCCGTAGTATATTCGCAAGTAAACCTATAAGTCTACCAGTTGACCGTCGAAATCCTGACCGAGGAAGTCCATTTGATCAGAACGAGGGCAAATGGACACTGCCGCAAAGTGGGTGCCGGCAACATTATATCGTCACAATCAATGTCCGGTGGACCTTTTTAAGTTCGTCCCGGCGGGCGTAAATACCCCAAGTGCCTCAAGCTTCTCTTTGGCAAGATTGGATCCAGTTCGGAGGTAGGTTTCATAGAGTCGCAATATGCCTTGATCCGTTTTCACAAAAGAATCATGGCTTATGACATTGAGAACTTCGACAAACTCGATAAAGCGTTCTGAAATTTCCGTAAATACTGAGCGCAGAGAGGCTTCAGAGTGATTGGCGAGGGTACTATAGGCGGTAGAGCCCATGGCATAATAATAATCAACGTCCACAAGGCTTCGACTAAGGGATTCTGAAAAAAAACCGGAGATATAAAGACTGCGGTCGCCCAGTTTTCTTAAGAGTTCACGCTGTACCGTCGGTTCCGAAGTTTGCGCTGTTAACCAAATTTCAGCCAAAGTTTGTGGATTTTTCTTTCCGGATTCATCATATTCGGGTTCATGTAAATTTCTAGCATCCACATAAAAGGTCAGCATCTTTGCCAAGTAGCTAACCACTGGTGCGCCAACAACGATTCCGCGGGCACTGATACCGGTCTGTACCAAAGAGTC
>JBILOD010000611.1:0-2534 GCA_044374645.1 Pseudobdellovibrionaceae bacterium
TCTGATTATGGTCCTGCTCCGCAGCTCGGGCCACATCAAAAACATGTTCAACTTGCCTATCGACGCTCCTCAGTTGTCATTTATAATGAAAAATATTATCAATACCTCGATGCGATTCATCGTGCGGGCCTCAAGTTACATGAGTTAATATATGCTATCTCTGGTTTTGAAAAATCAACGGCCATTCAAAAATTGGTTGCCTACTTGTTAAGTACCGAGTTCGCGACTAAAGAGGATCCACGTTGGTCGGCAGATCTCATGGCAAAACTTGATTTACAATTCTTGACGATTCCTAATTTAGAGCTGCCGCTTAATGCAAGGGAGGTATCTCACCTTGATAATAAACCTAATGAACTTTGTGGAGTTTTGGTGGGTATATCTATTAACTCGCAAGAGAATTTAAGCACCCGATTGATGTTAAAATTTGATGTCAATAGGCCTCACCTCAAGCATAGTGACCTCAATCCTTCTGATTTAAACAGTCTTGCCGACCTTATGCTTAATCCTCCCTATTTCAACAATTCACATGAAATTTTCCTAGAAAAGTCTGAGTCTTTGTCGTTATTGAGGTCTCTCTATGTTCTTAAGTTTCAGCTCACTGGACAGTTTCCAAAATATCGATTTCCTACCGTTACGGTACCTAATGATATTGTTTGTGTAGACTCTGATTTAAAATCAGTCGTATCGCTATCTTCAGCCCTTCTATATACAGAAAAGGGTAATAAAGCTGAGTTGCAATCGGCCCTTTACGAACGAGAGTATTTTGAAAGGATAAACCAGTATAATCAAAATCCCGGCGACATCCTCAGATCAGCGATCAATGAGATTGAAGACTCACTGAGAGAAGCGAAATCGAAAGAGGCTGCCGAGCAGAATAATGCTGAAAACTTGGTAAAAAAACAAATGAACAAAATCGTAGACACTCGTATCCTGGGACAGATCACGGTCCGTTTTGAGGAGCGTTAGTCTATTTTAGGTTTCAGTGAGTCCATTTAAAACGCGTCTGAGCTGAACGTGACAGGTCTTCTCTAGGATCGCAAGGATGGGAGAATCGCCATATTGATTTTGAAACTCTTTTTTTTTATCTGCAATGTGTTTTGGTAGAAGCAGTAGCTAGGAGTTTTGATCTAGAAATGGATCAATTTGATCAATCTCAGAACACATAACAAGTCGCTCAGGCTAGTTTAAAAAAATCGAGATTGAGAGTGTAAACAGTCTCTTCGGGAGACTTCTCAATAAATTTTATATAGTTGGCAATAGTATCGACCAGCATTGCTCTGATGTGTTCAACATCGGACATAGAGAGACTCGAAACTCCCGAGTAGTGCATATCTGATTTTTGTGGCGAATCAAGCGACTTCAGCGCTTGGATTCTCCAATTGGTATGATGCTTACTACTGTGGGGTGATTTTGAACTAATGTGGATTTGAATGTGGCCCGATTTCAGGTGGGGACCTTTCCAAGTGAGTAATCCATTTTCAACCAAAAAATTGGCTGCGGCATTCACGGTGTCCTCATTGAGTTGAAAAATCTGTGCTAACTTTTGAACGGTGTTGAAGGTTGGAACCATGACTGCAATATGAATGGCAGCATAAATCCAGCTACTATAGTATTTAGCCTGGGCTTCGGATGAGAGGACGGTACCAATTTTAATCTGTTCCTTGACTGTAAGGTTTCGCTCCCGCAGCTGTGACATTAGATCGTGAAAATATTTTTTGAGGTCAGAAGTTCCTGCCCTTCGGTGCTCGATCATCCACAAAAAAAACTGTTTCTCATCCTGGTTGAGATTTAAAAATTGGGCGATTCTAAGGCCCTGTTCTAAATTAAAATTCACATCTCCATTGAGAACCTGGGAGACAAAAGCGTTTTGGCATTGAGTGCATTCTGCCAAACGGGAGCGAAATCCTTTATAGAGATCGCCTGTTTCTAGGGCCTTTAAATAGATTTTGTAGTCCGAGTACGAATATATTGATTTCATAGTGTAATTATATAGTTAAGTGTTTTTGTTTAATATAACATTAAACTAAATCTATTTATTTAATTAACTTTATATTTAAATAAATGCCGCGATGCATATAATGCCGAAAAAACGGTACGCAAATTGAACAATAAACCAGTGAACCAATGGAGAACGTATGGCCTCGAATTCATTACATTTAAACCGACTCAGGTGTTTAACTTTTGCACTGCTGACGGCAATCAGCTTTTTGGCTGGCAAGACGGCTTTGGCCGGCGGGACTAGCGGCGGCGAAGGTGATGCTGTCGTATTTTATTCCGATAAAAACAAAACACAAATAGAGCGTATTGGAATGTTTGATTTTTGGGAACAATCGCGCCTTTTTTCCGATTCCTTACATATCAATCTTGGTGCTCCCGATCTTGATGTCGAGAGTAAAATTAATATTGCGTTGGAACGTCTGAGGGTCATCGATTCCAATCGCGCGAGTACTTATAAGCATCTGGCCGATGAAGTTCTTCGAAATTTAGATCAATATTTTATAGAGGATGCTGACTTTGCGATTGCTGAAAGTGAT
>JBILOD010000432.1:0-3898 GCA_044374645.1 Pseudobdellovibrionaceae bacterium
AGGTGGAAGTCCTGCTGGTGGCTTAGATTTACTCGAAACCTCGGAAACCGCTACAGATCATCCATTGGCAGCGACTCGCAGCCTTTACAACTTTGGCGATGAAGTGACTTATGGTGGCGGTGGTGTTGGCGATGGTGATCGCGATCCAGCCAGCGAAGGCCGTTACAAGGGGGCTAATGATAGTTCCCTCACGACCGCGAAGGCCGCCAAGGATCCTGCGGCCACCGGCCCGATCCTTCCCCCTACTGCCAATATCTTCGATCGTGTTTGGGGTGCCTCACGCACTCAATGCGTACGCGGATTCCTTATGTGCAATTTTCCCTAGAAATTCACATTCAGGACAAAATCTCAGTCGTCAAAGGATTCCAGCATCAATGTTGGGATCCTGCTCCGCCGAAAGTTACAGAACAATTGTGTCATTAGATTAAGTATCATTCGAGTATCATTCGAGTGGTCTCAAAACGAAACATTGGTCTTCAAAAATATCAACAGATTCAATTTAGTTGAGACTGCTTACAAATATCAATTAGGGATCTTCATTTTTAATGAAAATAGCTCTACACTTAAATTAGAATTCCGATGGAGATTTTAGTTACTTTTGCCAACCTGTTCAACGCAGGTGATGAGGTCATTGTTGGAACACAAAAAATACCGACTGAATCATTTAAATTTTGGAAGCACCCCACTGATTAAACGCCGTTTCTCATTGCTGTTCGTCGGGGTATTTGCTCTCAATCAAATGGCCTTTGCTAAAACCGATGCTTTTGGCGCTAACTCCAGTGGTCGCATCACTCAGCCTGTTCCTGGATCGGTAGATCAATTTGGCGCCAATGAAAGTGGTCGAATAACTCCGCAAGGTGGTAATGGTGGCTCTGGCGGAGGAGGCAGTGGCGGAAGTGGGGCTGCCGCTGGCAGTGGACTAGCTCCCCAAATCTCAGAATTCACTGTTAACTTTGCTGGTGGTTCACAGTACACCTTTCAAAAGACCTTTGATCAATTTCAAAAGTTGTATCAGGGGAGCACAACACATACAGGCGTCACCTGTTCCAAAGGCGCTGCGGATAGCGCCTCTATCATGGGGATCAGTTTATCAACTGCAACAAATGAGTCTCAAGTTCAGGGGGCTCAAGCTGAGCAACAAGCTGCACAATCTGCTCAGCAGGCTGGTGCCTTTCAAGCAACGTGTTCGGCTGAAAATGAGAAACTACTTGCCGACGCAACAGCTGTGCAGGCAACACTGAACTCCGAAAAATCCCAATGCTACCAATTTGCCACACAAGACGCAATTCAGCTCGCCACCAAATCATGCACTGGAGCAACCATAGCCTATGCGGCCTGCTATGAGCCAACCTTGCAGACAACTGAGCAGGGCAACAAACAGATGTGCGACCAAGTAAAGCTAAAAGTGGAGCAAAAAGATAACGCCGTAATGGCTTGGTTAAAAAGTCATTGGGCCGAGATGTTGGGAATCCTTGGCCTATTAGGTGCAGGATTGATGGCACTTAACTCTTCCGGCAAAAACTCAAAAGATGATTTTACAACGAAACCGAATCACACTCCATCGGCAACACCCACTCCCTCCCCGACCGCCACGCCGTCTGACAATCCATCACCGTCTCCCACTGCAAGCGATACTCCAAAAACTCCAACCACACCTCAATTCTGTGGCACCAACCTCAAGCCTCTCGAGTGTTTTGTGACTCCAGGTTGTGATCTAAAATGCGTTTCTGATAAATACGGAGTTCCCAATTATACCGGAATGGCCAACGACACCACTCGCATTGATTCACAAGGCAACGCAGTCGACAGCACTTCTGCTTTGAATAACGCCAATCCAGGAAGCAACACGGCCTCCGGAGGCGGTGGTGGTTCAGGAAAAGGTGGCTCCAATGGCAATGTGGCCAACCTCAGTGCAACCAGTGAATCTGGCACATTGGGTGATGGTCCCAATACTCGTTCGATTGGAGACTCTGGCTTCAATGATGAATCAGGGTCTGGTCGAGGGGGTGGAGTTGGTAGTGACTCTGATCGTGACCCAGCCAGCGATGGCCGCTATAATAACCAAGGTAAGTTTAGTTCGGCGGCCGCTCTCAGAAAAGACCCTGCGGCCAATGGTCCAATTTTGCCACCCACGGCCAATTTGTTTCAGCGCATTTGGAACGTGAGCCGCGCCCAATGTGTTCGTGATCTCGTTCTATGTGGAGGGCGCTAAAACGAGTGTTAGTTTTAGCCACTTCCGCTTCGTTCAACAAATAAACTCGCATCCATCGCACGTATTTTAAATAGATAGATATAAACAAATATCATTCAAAACTTTTTTTAGGTGATCCGACTCCGTTTCTTAGTACCAGTTTGCTCGACGCATTGACTTGTAATAAGAATGGGGTGCAGATCATACGAATCACCTCCGATCGGAGAAGCATCGCGTAGTATTTTTAAGTATTTGTCACTTTTTAGTGATCCAAAGCGAACTTTCTGAAAGCCTTACTCCATTTGACAATAGTTCATGCCAGCGCTTTAAAGGCTCGGATAAGCCCGATACTGAATTTGCGGCAACTAATGCATCCCCAGTGGTTCGCGAGAAAGAATCTCGATCTATAGATCAGTTACGGCCTTAAAAATAACGACCAAAACCTGTGGTATAGTGCTTTTCACAGCGAAAGGACAATAGACCATGTTTACTGCTCACTGGGCCAACCTGAAAGATTATGAATCCTCACTTAAAACTATGAATGATGACGATGTGCTTAATCAATTAGGAAAGCTCTTTCAACGTGAAAAACACTTGGCCGATGCAATCCTGGTGAACCTTCAAGAAACCTACGACCGTAAGCTTTTTGCCAAAGAAGGCTACGCCAGCATGTTTGAAATGTTGGTGAAGCGCTTTGGCCACAGTGAATCGGCAGCTTACCAAAGAACGAGCGCTTTGAAATTAATTCGGGATGTGCCTGCGGCGAAAGAAGCTTTAGCCAAAGGTGAAACTTCAATGACCACCATGGCTGATACTCAAAAATTTATCACTCGGCTCGACAAAGAAAATCCCCTGAGTGCCAAAGATAAAGAGGACATCTTTAATAAGACCAAAGGTAAGACCCGAAAAGAAGCGCTCTCCCTTTTTGCCGAATTAAATCCGGTGGCCGCCCTTCCAGAAACTAGAGAAAAACCACTAACCTCACAACACACTCTGTTGCAGGTTACGATTGAACAGGAAACCCAAAACCTACTCAATGAACTTAAGTCCGTCCTCAGTCATGAAATCCCCGATGGCAACCTCAACCTGGTGTTAAAGAAGATCGCCATAATTGGATTGGACCACTTCAGGAAAATGAAGGGGCGAAGTGAGCCAAAGCAAGAACAGTACAGTTGCTCTGTGGCTAAGGCGAAAGAAACCGGAATAAAGGGTCGCGACTCTCGGCCGATCCAAAGTGATCTCAGGCCTGCCGAAAGTAATCTCCGATCAGCGAAACGGTGCAGCAACAAAACCGCAAATGCAATAAATGTTGGAGACAGTTCAAATACTCACAACAGAGGGAATACTAAAGCCCCCTTCGCACGCAAACGAAAAGCAATTCCCATTGAAGTCCGTCGGCAGGCGTTTGCTAAGGCCAATCACCAGTGTGAGTTTGTTAGTGAAAATGGCCAACGTTGCGAATCTCGATACCAACTCGAAATCGATCACCGCGTACCATGGAGCCAAGGTGGTTTGGATGAGCCAGACAATCTTCAAGTTCTCTGTGCCTCTCATAACCGCTATCGCACCAAGCACACTCATGGATATTGGTTCCAAGTTAAACAGGCTTAGATAAACAGATTCTATTTGCTCATGAATCCGGATTTTCAACGCGAACATGGCCAAAGATTTGTCGCACAAAAGTGTTGTTTTTTTGCTCGATATGAC
>JBILOD010000510.1:0-3208 GCA_044374645.1 Pseudobdellovibrionaceae bacterium
GCTTGTAAAACTTCGTGATCAAAAAGCAGATGTTGAGGACTATGTTAAGAAGGCAACAAGCTCTTCTAAAACTAGCTTCGGCGACCTTTTTGGTGATCAGTTGAAGAACATGAAGACCGATAAACAATAAGTCTTTGTTCTGAGATCAATATAGAAGATCGAATGAAAAGAGGAGTCCTGGTGACTCCTCTTTTTTTTTGGTGGGCGGGGGCTGCAAATGGTTATGACTTATGATGATCATGGCCTTGTTGATTAAAGCGGATGCCGAAACCACGGCGGGATTCAAAGTAGGACCGTAGCTCAGGGATTCGTTTTTTGAGGTTGGAGAAATGTGTATCGAGAGTATTTCGAGACACCTGAATACCCGGCCAGATTTGGCTTTCAATATTTTCTCGCTGGATCCACTGATTTGGTCGGTTCATCAGTAGCGAAAGAATTTGGTACTCGGTTTTAGTGAGAGATAAGGATTCGCCTGTGGTGGTTTTTAAACAGAAATTGTAGGAGTCCAGCGAGAGGCCATTAGGCTCGTGTCCAATGGAATTAGAGGAAGGTTCGTTGGATTTGTTTAATTTTCGTTTGATAACACGGCTGAGTTGTTCTTCGATATCATCTGGTTCAAAGGGTTTTTCAAGGATGCCCGTGGCACCGTTATTGGTGGCTTTAATGGCAATTGGTTTATCGATGTAGGCGCTCATAAGGACAACGGCTGGACTTGGATTTAACTCTTGCGTGATCGGCAGCAAATCGAGCCCGCTGATGCCGTCTTTCAATCGTATATCGAGCAATACAACGTCATAATGATCTTGTCGAAGAAGTTCTTTGGCTCCATCGAGAGTTTCGGTCGTCGAGACTCCATAGTGTCGTCCCAAAAGCTCTGACATCGAGCTTAACAATTGTTCTTCATCGTCAACAATCAAAATTTTGCAAGTATTGCTCATAACTTAATTATCACATGATTTGTGACGATATGTTAAATAGTCCATGACCATCTTGAGCAAAAATTGAGTTACAGTCTCAAAAGTAGACATGAGTGAGTTAAAATAAATTAACTCTACATAGGTTGTTTATAAACTAGGCTAATTTAAGGTCTTCAGAGACCTATTTGAATGTAAACGGGGCCGTGAGAACTCTCAAAAGGTACTACCATTGTTGCGCTTCCATCTTGAGAGATGACCGCATGATCTTTACCTCGAATGATCGTCGGGGGAGATAGGCCGAGCTCGTAACCGCGGTCATTCAATTTGATCTTGGACTGCCCATAGATTATGTTTGCGAGTTCGGCCGCCGCATCTTCAATAATGGGGCTGATTTCGAGGTGTTGTTCGCCCAGCATCGTTGAGGCAACGAATAAGAATGTCGAAGCTGGAAAACCAACAGAGAATGTTCCTTTGAAGTGGGGTGACATCAACGGAATCACGCCAGTGATTTCCACGCCCAACTTGTCACCCTTCTTTAGGAGGTAAGGCTTTTGCACCTTTAAGTCCTTCAGTCCACCAAAGGACATCAATACAAATTGGGTCGCATCAATAAAAGGATTGATAAAGTTCACATCGAGTTGGACTTTTTTTGCCTGTGGCACCGGGCCCTTGCTCATGACCTCTTGGGCTTTTTTAATGATGTCTTGGACGATAAAAGGCTTTTCAAAAACATAAAGGTTCTTAGTATCAGAAGTGATTTTTAGGTCATTTTGGGTGAATCCGGAGATCAGAAAGATGGGAGTATGTTGGTTTGGTAGTTGTTCTCTTAGGGCTCGAATAAAATCAGCACCATTGAGCTTAGGCATGCGCAGATCGGTACAAATTAAGTTGAATGATTGATTACGACTTTTGCGATAGGCTTCCATTCCATCGTGAGCTTTAATGATAGAGACGCTAGGAATCGCAAGAGTAAATGCATCGCCTAGTGTCTCAACGAGCTCTTTTTCATCGTCGGCAATAAGTATGCTGAACATGGGTCACCTCACAGCAATCATTCTAGCAGCGATTATAAACATTGAGGAAAGACCTTTGTTTCCAAGTTTTGGGACGGTCTAGAAAACTGGACCAAGAGAGGGGACTGGGATGGACCACCTCATCGTTCTCCATTGGCCAATAGGGCCAGTCACTCAATGAGTATCAAATTGGGATGACGAAAAAGGGCAGTTACAAAAAACGGAACTGAGTTTTGAAAATGAGATAGCCATTCAGTTACCATTTGAAAAAAATAACACACCCAGGTATCTGAAACGCTTGCGATATGTTGGATTGATCGGCTTAACAAAAATTGCTTAGTGCAAATTTAATTTTGTTTTGGTGATTCAATGAAGGCAGAGATTGCGTTTGGGTCTGGAGTCATTGCAGTGAGAAACCTGAAAACATTTTTAATCAATCTGGCAAGTGGTGTTGAAAAGATACCGTTTCTCCATGAAATCCTAATCACCCTGTTAGCGATCAACTCTGTTTATTGGTTTTTCCCCGGATTAATGACTTATGATTCTTTTTTTCAATACAGTGAAGTCCTTGGTATCACTCCACTGTCCGATTCCCACTCCAGCTTGATGGGATACCTTTGGCGTGCTTTAGTCTCAGTTTACCAGAGTCCCGGTGTGATGTTAATTTGGGGACAATTTGTTTATTGGATTGCTGTCTACCTCTGGTCGCGATTTTTATTTGTAAATCATTGGAAACGAATAGTTTTTAGTGTTTGTTTTGGCCTTTGGCCTCCACTTTATATCATTTCTTTGCACCTTTGGAAGGATGTGGGGATGATGGTGGGTTTTTCTCTGAGTTTGTTTTTTTCCCTGACCTATCGAAAACAAGGAGGATTGTTTAGAGCCTTGTTTGCGTTCCTATTTTTGTTCTACGGTGTGGCTATGAGATTGAATGCCATCTCTGGAGCTCTTCCATTAGCAATATTGCTGTCGGAAGCTTTGGTCTATCGTATGGGGTCGTCAAAAAAAAATCTTAGGATAGTGGCCCTGACTTTGGTAATTTTGGCCACCCAAATGGCGATGATCTCGGCGATCAATAAAACAGTGAAGCGTGTTTATGCCCTAGGAACTATCTTCGCATGGGACATCGGTGCCATTTCAATTGCCGAAAATCAGAATTTGTATCCCAAATATTTGCCGCGTTTGGTACCTGAGGACCAGTTGCTGAGTTCAACGATCGCCAACTTTAATATCGATGGAAATTACTTTTTGTGGGATACGATCAAGCCTTTTCCCCCT
>JBILOD010000041.1:0-13005 GCA_044374645.1 Pseudobdellovibrionaceae bacterium
TTCTCGAGCGTCTTTAGGTTTAAGTCAGCACCAATTCCATAGGAGGATGTTGTTTTGATAGAGCCAGAAACACTCTGCCCCCCAACGCTCGCCTCAAATGAAGCGGAATCAGTCAGGTTATAGAAACCGCTCACTCCAACTTTTTTGAAAAGTGCCTGATTGCGTGCCACCTGCGAGCGACTTGAATAGCGAGGTGCCGGTTCTTCGTAATTGGGCGGCTCCGGTGGAGCCTCTCTTTTAGGTTTTGCCGAGAGCGTTTCAGAGGCAGAAAGCAGAACGAGCAGAAGAGTGGGAATACGAGTGGATAAAGCAACCATGGATTTCATTGAGCACCTCCATCGCAAATTGATTTTCATGACCAGGATGCTCCTGATAAAATCCAGTGACCAGAAGATCTATTGGTTTGAAGAACTCTGAGACAAGTTTTCTCTTACAAATTGTTATAATAATTTAAAACTTTAATGGACTGTGGTAAATGCGGCTTTTATGGAGTTTATGGCTGAGTTCATTAGACTCAAGGTCGGAGGCTCAAAACGTTTATTTCATAAGGTGAGACCGATGAAACAGTGGAAAATGAAGTCCGTTATAGGTGATCTTTATTTGGTGGCTTCAGAGGTGGGGCTGCGGGGAATCTACGCTGAGCAACAATCTGTGCCAATGCTGTCAACGTTACGCAACTCGGAGATCGAAACCGCATTTCTCGCTCAAGCAGTTCGTCAGTTACAAGAGTACTTTAGTTGTGAGCGGCGAATTTTTGACTTGCCACTCGATGTCTGTGGGACCGATTTTCAAAAACGCGTCTGGAAGGCCTTGCTGGCTATTCCTTATGGTCAGACACGATCTTACCTCGATATCGCCCGTGCGATAAAAAATGAAAAAGCGGTAAGAGCCGTGGGCTCCGCCAATGGCAAGAACCCACTTTGGATTATCGTTCCATGCCATCGTGTGATTGCCGCCAACGGTACAATTGGCGGTTACGCCGGCGGTCTTAAGATAAAGAAGCAATTGCTTGAGCTAGAAGGGGCTGAGACAAATGGATTATCAATCACCAGCCACTAAAATTCGATTTGGCGTTCAACCACCGGTCGTAACTCTCTGAGGATTTTTTGGGCTTCTTCGCTAGATGTAACTCCACGAAGTGATATTGTAAGGAAAATTCCATCTATAACTGAGTCGGTGTTTTTTGCCTTGAGGACCGTGAGATCCGCAGCGGTATTTTCAATTTGAGAGACCAACTCAATAATATTTTTATCCTGTGAAACAGTAGCACTCGTCTTTTTATTGCCTGCAGTAAGATTTCCTCGTCTATGCAGCTTTTGCATAACATCCATCATAGCTTCTTGGCCAATAACCCATTTTCCATCGATTAATGTAGCGTAGGACGGTTGATCCTTAAGATCTTGAAAGCCAAATACGGCCTCTTGTCCCCAACCAAATCCAACCCAAGCGCTTATGAGTCTTGAGTCATACTTAAATGTGAATGAAGCACTCTGGGGCGTTAGTGCAGAATAGTTAAATTCCTTCAAAATAGGGGAGTTTTTCAACTCTTGGTCAACCCTCTCGAACCACCAAAAATTGGCAGCAGAAGCAAAAAAGGGCAATAGCAAAGTCAAAAAAACTAGTCGTTTCATGGCACGATCCTCCAGGTACGCGGCTAATAAGCAAATCTCAGCCCAGATGTTTGAAAAAAATGATTGAATAGAGAATGTCCCACATGATGGGTTTGATGAAAATTGCTGGCTATACCGTCTCGCAGAGGCCATGCACTCGATGATACGCAACGTTCAAAAAATCAAGGGAGTAGATCCGTAGAACCTCAAATGCAAACCTCGGGCGCTTATTTGTGAAATTGGAAGGAAAATAGTGAGTGGCGGAGAGAGAGGGATTTGAACCCTCGGTACGGCTTTACAACCGTACGACAGTTTAGCAAACTGCTGGTTTAAGCCACTCACCCATCTCTCCGTCGATATGAAACTGGCTATTCAGCCAACCTGCCACAGCCCACTTCTCAAATCAAGCATAGTTCTCAGGGAATAGCGCGCGCTCCACAGTTTCAATTACAATATGAATCAATTTAATGTGTACTTCCTGAATTCTGTCTGAAGTTTTAGCAGGAACAATGATGGCAAGATCCGCAAGATCCTTGAGTTTGCCGCCATCCTTGCCAAGCAAGGCAACAGTTTTAAGGCCCATTTTCTTTGCGGACTCCACAGCCTTAATCACATTGGCTGAGTTTCCACTGGTCGAAATACCAATTAAGACATCGCCGGAGCGCCCAAGGCCCTCGATTTGCCTGCTAAAAATATAATCAAAACCGTAATCATTGCCCACGCAGGTCACGTGACTGGGGTCACCGAGAGCGAGGGCACCCAAAGGGCGGCGTTCTTTTCGATAGCGACCGGTTAATTCTTCGGCAAAGTGCATTGAATCGCAGTGGCTTCCGCCGTTGCCGCAAGTAAAAATATTTTTATGGGAGCGGTAGGCCTCAATCAGGAGCTGAGAAAACTCCGTGCACTTTTCTAAATTCTCAGGATTTTCCAAAAAATTGGCTAATACCTGTGCTGCCTCCTGCAAATTTGATCGCCAAACTCCTAAACTCACTGCGCCCCCAATAACAAAAGTTGTCGCCCTTTGGAGTAAACTACCTTTTTTCGGGGGTATTGCCAAAATTTTTAGTAAAAACCTTGCTTTTTTTGGCTGATCCTCCTAAGGTCGCTGCTCATCTTAGACCGATTTTTATCCGCGCGCCCGTAGCTCAGCTGGATAGAGTACTTGACTACGAATCAAGTGGTCGGAGGTTCGAATCCTTCCGGGCGCACCATTTTTCTAATATCTAAACTCGAAACCAGCAAATCAGTATCATCCCCAGAGGCATTTTGGGTTATGGCATACAAGGGTCTTTTAACATCCTCACTTGAGCCCGATTCACTGTTCGCATTACCGCTATGAGGAAATCGGTGGCCAAATATTAGGTTAGCGTCACACCCCAAAACACTTGTATAAGAAGTTTCATTTGGATTTCAAAGTTATGGAAATCTGATTTATAATTTTAAATTTTATCAGTTAGAAAAGACTGCACTAAAATACAATCTTTTCATTTCAATAACATTTTATCTTTTCAAATTTTATTACTTTTATTCTCAATGCAAAAATTAATTCCAAAACAAGTGATTATCGGCTAGACTTTGCCAGAGCCAATGGATGCAGTTGGTGCAGCCTCCATGTTAGAGGCAATTTTGCTCTCAAATTTTCTTCGCCTAAATAGAAAAATCAACGCACCAAACGGAACAGAAGTTGTAATCAACCAAGGCGAGTAGTCATTGGCTTGTGCAAAGCCAGATCCGAACAGTTGGAATGACAGCGGGTTGATTTTGAATCCATCGGCGGATTTGTAGATTAGCCCATAGATTTCACCACTTGTCCAATTCATCGTAAATTGAAAAAATCCTACAATAATGAACAATACCCAAAGCCACTTACGTTTGGGTATCTTAGTCCTGATACAAGTAATCAATGCCCCTAAAATCAAGACGGAATTGAAGATGCCAACCACTAAAAAAAACCAATGACCCAATCCCTTCTGCGAGAGATTGAATGCGTGAATCTTTTCTAGCGGCGCAGTCAACGGACTAATGTGTAGCCCATAAATAACTCTTGAGTTTCCCATCTCCTGCCAGGCGAGGTTGCCAGTATACCAAGCGCTCGGAGAGCTCCATTCATACGACAGGTTCACGGTTCTTTTACTGCCGCCGGTGCCATTAAAATTGTTAACGTAGCATCCAATCATTGTTTTTTCAAAGCCCTTAACTTCAGTTAGAGTCTTTTGAAAAGTATCCTTGAGTGAAAACATTTTCGGTTTTAATTTTGGGTCTAAAATTTCAATGGCTTTGTCAAAGTCACCACCACTTAGCCAACCAAGATATTGGTCTGCGAAGGCCATATCTTCGTTGCGGATGAATTTCATGCAATCAGGTGGCTTTGCTAGTGTAAGGGGATTAAATGAAATCAAAAATGAGATTATAATGAAACCAATTTTCACGAGGCGCCCTTTCGTTGGCCTTGAATTGTCCTGTAAACTTCTGTTGCCTGAATCGCATTCGCAGCGACCGATGTTGATAGGACCACTAAACACACAGACAAAGTAACTTTTTTCATGCCCCTCTCCCTATTCACTTATATGCTCTATGGCTGTGTAGAAAAATGTCAATCGGTATCGGAAAATTTCGGTCGGAAGGGTGAGTCGCGCCCGGCCTTAGATTGACACACCCTAAAGCCATCGTAAAGGCGTCTGAGACGAGTTTTTCCGTCATAGTCTCATCCATCTTCCAGCCCGCAACTCTACGTGTTCCAAGGTCAAGTGTGAGAGCAAGGTAAAGCCAGGTCAAATTATCTATGAAATTTTAGTTGACGACAAAAACAATTAACAGAATCGAACCCACTGTAAGGCCATATTTTGAATGCGTTATAAAATAATGCACGTGGATTCTAAGAAAATCAATAACATGAGGTTTGTAGTTACCGCATTCGGGTTGGTGCACCATTTTCTAAAAATTGGTTTCTTAATTTCAAAAATAGATACTTTCAAAATTTCAAGCAAGTTAACATCCATGATGAGTCAATTTTAACACAGATTCAAACCATTGGAGTTGTTATGCATACGTTAATTACAGGGGCAAGTAGTGGGATTGGCTTAGAGTTAGCTAAAGTCTGCGCTCGCCACAAAGAAAATTTGGTTTTAGTGGCGCGTTCAAAAAGCCAATTGGAACAACTGGCCCAAGAATTAAACAAGGACTTCGGGGTGAAAGTCACCGTCATTCCAATGGACCTGAGTGATCCGACGAGCCCACAAAAATTGTTTGATGAAGTGAATGAGCGTGGCTTGTCTATAAACGTTATTATAAATAACGCTGGTTTTGGAGATCATGGGGCCTTTGCTCAAGCGGATTGGCGCAAACAGCAGGATATGATTCAATTAAACATCATGGCCCTCACGCATCTGACGCATTTGTTTTTGCCAAAAATGATTTCTAACAATAGGGGCAAAATTCTCAATGTGGCAAGCACGGCGGCGTTTCAACCGGGCCCATTGATGGCTGTTTATTATGCGACAAAAGCATTTGTTTTGAGTTTTTCAGAAGCGTTATCAGAAGAATTGAAGGGGACGGGCGTTAACGTGACGGCCCTTTGCCCTGGTCCAACCACATCTGGATTTCAGAAAACTGCGAATATGGGAGATGTCCCAATCTTCAAGCTACTGACTCCACCAACGTCTAAAGCGGTTGCAGAGTATGGGTATTCGGCTCTCAATAAAGGCGAAGTCGTGGCCGTTCATGGACCACTGAATCGCCTTGTTGTGCAGTCTCTTCGAATCACTCCTCGCTGTATGGTGATCAAAATGGTTCGCAAACTGCAAGAAAAGCGCAGCTAGAGGTTAAGCACTAGGTTCATTGAAGGACTTTGTCATCGAGAGGGAATTTATGCTTGGATTCTTACTTTGTTTGGTTTTTTTGGCAATCGGCTCAGTGGCAGGTGCCGATTACAATGGTATCGGAGGAAAGTCTCTTGAACCCGAAGTAGTTAAGTCTTTTGCTCCATCTGCGATTCCCTCAGAAATTGCTGATCCTATTCAGAATCTTTTGGATGCCCGCCCTCAGGGGGCGGGCATTTTTAATCCCGCGCAAAAGGCATTTTTCTTTAATTGGAAAATTACAGGCACAAGTCAAATATGGCGCAGTGATAAGCCGTTGGGTAAGCCGGAGCAGGTGACAAATGGAGCAGAGGAGACCACGTTGTTGGATGTTTCTCCTGATGGTCGGTTTATCGTATTTTCTCGAGACTCCGATGGTGAAGAAAACCCTGGTCTCTATGTACAGCCATCCCATGGTGGCGAAGTTCAAGTCCTCCAGCATAAACCAAATGTAAAAACTCTTTTGGGATTTGTGGCGGATGATAGTCGTTATGTCTTTTACAATTCAAATGACATTAAGTCGGATTCATTTGCGATTTATCGGTACGATCTTGTCAACAAACAGTCTACTCTCCTGTTTGATGAGGAAGGTTCTTGGAGAGCCCTAGATTATTCGAATTCAGGGGAGATTCTATTGGTGTTATACAAGGCGAGTTTATCTCAGGAGTTCTACCTCTTTGATCCTAAGACAAAAACTAAAACTCCACTTTTGGGTCAAAACGAAAACACAGAATACCAAATGTATTTTGCGCCGAAGAAGAATGAGTATTTTGTTGTTACAAACAAGATGACTGATTTTCAAAGGCTATACCTGTGGAGCACTGAACGGGGTTTTTCGGAAATTCCGGTGTTTAGTCCCAAGGGCCAACAATGGGACGTTAAGAAAATTGAGGTAGATGCGGTTAGGTCTCGAATTTACGTTTCTACCAATGAGAATGGTTTTACAAAACTCAGAGTTTTTTCAGCAAAGACACTGAAGCCAATATCCTTTCCAACGTTTTCAGGAGTAGATCACACGAACGTCCATCACCTTTCCCGAGATGGCCGTTATGTTACCTTGTCGACATCGTCTTCGAGTGTGCTTCGTAAACTTTATGTTTATGACTGGAAAACTAAAATTCTGACCAATTGGGTGAATTCTTCTTCGTCTGAGCGAGATCCAAAAACTTTTCCGAAGGCAGAGCAAGACTACTATTGGACGAGAGATAACGTGAAAATTCCAATGCTGGTTCGTCGGCCGGCTCAATGTAAAAACAAATTGTGCCCGGTAGTGGTCAGTTTTCATGGGGGACCGGAGGGACAGTCTGTTCCGGGATTCAATCCAAAGGCTCAGATGTTTATTGATGCGGGTTTTATCTATGTCGAACCAAATGTGCGAGGTTCTGATGGTTACGGAAAAGAGTGGATCGATTCCGACAATGGCCCGAAACGACTGAATGTCATAACAGACATTGAGGATTGCGCACTGTATTTGCGAAAAAATTGGCAGGTCAATGGCGTTGCTCCAAAGTTGGGTGTGACGGGTTACAGCTACGGAGGTTACTCAACCCTAATGGCAATGAGTCGCTTTGCGGGGGCCTATGATGCTGGAGTTGCACTTGTGGGGATGAGTAATCTGGTGAGCTTTCTTGAGAATACAGCCCCTTACCGTCGCAAACTGCGAATCAGTGAGTATGGCGATCCGAATAAGGATCTTGAGGCACTCAAAAAGCTTTCACCCATCAACTACATTGATAACATAAAGAGCCCGCTGCTCATCATTCAAGGGGTGAATGATCCTCGCGTTCCAGTTGGCGAGGCCATTCAAATTCACCAAACTCTGCAGAAAAAGAAAATAGCGTCGAGTTTGATATTATTTCCAGATGAAGGGCATGGCTCCAAAAAACGCAGTAACCAGGTCCTGGAGATTGGGCATACGATTCAGTTTTTTAAGCAGCATCTACTAAAACGATAATCAGTCTTACTCAAGAGATTCCCGGCTCCCTGCTAGTGGTTAGGACACTAGAGGAGCCGTTGGGTTTTTGCGAGCCATCCACACATTTTATAAAGTAGACGTGCCCCGACATTGCCATTCCATTCGTTCTTCAAATCACCGGCCGCCGAAACTTCGTTGATATCAAAGCCGACAATCTTTTTGCCAGCTTTATGTAGGGAATAGAGGAGATAATAGGCTTCATTCAGTGAAAGGCCACCAGGAACGGGGGTTCCAGTGTTTGGGCAAAGGGAAGGGTCCAAACCGTCAATGTCGAAGGAAACATAAACAGACTCTGGCAGTTCGCTTGTAATTTGCTGGCAAATTCCGTTCCAAGTCTGGCCCTCAAATAAATCTCGTTTAAGATCAAGGTCAAAAAAAGTTTTAACTTTACCGGGCATTCCTAAAATCAAATCGTATTCTTCTTCGCAGAAGTCACGAATACCGACTTGTACAAGTTTAAGTGGTTGTGGATTCAGATGAAGCACATTATTCATGATGGAGGCGTGCGACTGTTGAAAGCCCTGATACGCCTTACGTAAATCGGCATGGGCATCAACATGCAAGATGCCAACCTTTCCCTTATAGTGTTCAGTGATGGCCTTAATGGCCCCCAAGGGAGTGGAGTGATCTCCTCCGAGAAGCACCGGCCATTTGCCCACCTTAAGAATTTCACGGGTTTGCTCATACACCCACTGGGTCATTAGATTACAGCCTTGATTCACTTTCTGTAAGAGTTCTTTGATTCGAGCCTGGTCGCTACTGTTCATAGTTTTTAGCTGAATTAACTCCTGCGCCAGGGGTTTCAGAGTGTTATTGAGGTCTACAATCGCCTTTGGTTCATTTTGCATATAGATGCCGACCTCATAAGTCTTGCCGATTTCGAGATCGAGAAAGTCCACCTGTTCGCTGGCCCGTCGTATGAGCTGGGGTCCTTGGGAGGCTCCGGAGCCGTACGAGGTCGTGACCTCCCATGGGACAGGCAAAATATGGATTTGGGCTTTATCCGGTGAACAGGGAATTCCAAAAATCCCAAACTCAGATGACATTGTCGTATTGACATCAAAACTACTCATATAAACTCCTGCCCATTATCAGCGAACATTTACGCGGCGCGAGTGGGGGCCGCTCACTTGATTAAATGCAATATCTGTCTCAGATTGAGCGTTAGTCAAATAAAGAAGGGTGGGGAATTATGAAATTGACCGTACTCATGGGGCTAATCTGGAGTAGTGTTTTGTGGGGGGCAAACTTCGGGCAGCCTAATCCAAATGCAAAAGTCGGGGGCAATTTTTATTTTAACCTTAGAGGTGAGCCCAACACATTGCATCCGATCACGGCAACCGATCTTTATGCGCGCAGAATTCATGATCTAACTATGGATTGTTTAGCTGATCATAGTTACACAACCTACGAAATGGAACCCCATATTGCTGAACGCTGGGAAATTTCAAAAGACAATAGGGAGTTCACCTTTTACCTTCGCAAAAATGCCAAATTTCATGATGGTAAACCGATTACGGCTGAAGACGTTAAGTTTAGCTTTGATGCGATTTTTGAGCCTAAATATGAGGCCGGTGCGCTGCGACCGTTTTTCGAAAATATCGATAGGGTGGAAATCATTGATCCGTATACGGTAAAGTTTTTTACTAAGAACAGTTACTTCAAGAATTTTGATCAAGTCGCTACGATGTATGTTTTGCCGAAACATGTCTACAGTGATGTGGCAAAGTCTAAGAAAATGAACAAAGAGGTCATCGGTGCAGGACCTTACAAACTCGAAAAGTTTGAACGAGGCGACAAACTGGTGCTGCGGCGCTTTGATGATTGGTATGGATTCAAAGAAAAGCACTTCAAAGGGTATTTCAATTTTGAGCGAATGACGGCTCGTTTTATTCAAGATGAAACTATGACCCTGGAAATGCTAAAAAAGGGTGAGCTGGATTTCACAGAGCTACGGGGCGATGCTTTTCAACTCAAGGCGATCGGAGAGCCTTGGGGAACTAAAATTCTAAAGGTAAAATACGAGAATATCGAACCCAAAACTTGGTACTTTTACGGCATGAACTTGCGCAATCCATTATTTCAGAGCCGAAACGTACGGCTAGCGTTGACCCACCTAATGAATCGCGAAGAAATGGCTCAGAAGTTTTTATTCGGATATGCGAAGTTGGCCGTGGCCCCAATGTGGTACCAAAACGAATCAGCACCTATCGGCTTGAAGCCCTTAAAATTTGATCCGGCCAAAGCCCAAAAGCTCCTGAAAGAAGATGGTTGGAGCGACTCAGATAAAAATGGCATTTTAGATAAGGTGATCAATGGTTCGAAGACAGAATTGAAGTTTGTGCTTTACCATCCCAATAGGGCCTACGAAAAATTTCACACCTGGTTTCAAGAAGATTTGAAAAAGGCCGGCATTGAGATGGAAGTTAAGATGCTCGATTGGAGTGCCTTTGAACCAGCGGTGCGCGAAGGTAAGTTTGAGATGATGGCTATGGCGTGGGGCGGTGGCGACCAAGAACCCGACCCAAAACAAGTTTGGCATTCAAGCAGCGCCAATGGGGGATCCAACTTTATCGCCTACAGTAATCCGATTGTGGATAAAATGATCGATGAAGCTCGATTAGAAGTTAACCATGACAAACGCATCAAACTTTTGCGCAAGATATACGAGAAAATCGCGGAAGAAGTGCCTTACATTTGGTGGTTCAATTCTGTCTATGAATTTTATGGAGTCAGCAGTCGTATCAAGCGGCCAGCCGACACACTCAAGTACAAGATGGGTGTTCAGTCATGGTGGATTGAATAAATCAATTGGACAGTGGGGCCTCAATGCAGCGGTATCTTGTTAAAAGGCTATTGATGATGGTGCCCACGTTCTTAGG
Organism: Pseudobdellovibrionaceae bacterium; assembly: GCA_044374645.1. Taxonomy (GTDB): domain Bacteria; phylum Bdellovibrionota; class Bdellovibrionia; order Bdellovibrionales; family Bdellovibrionaceae; genus CAUJGP01. The sequence continues at coordinate 10,325 of JBILOD010000041.1, forward strand.
GATTACGATCCTATCATTCATTTTTATTAATATGGCTCCGGGTGGGCCCATTGAACAAAAGCTCCAGCACATTCGCTATGGGTATAGTGGAGATGGAGGCGCTTCCACCCGCAGCACTGTGATGATCAACGACTCTATCATTGAGGAGTTGAAGCGACAGCATGGTTTTGATAAGCCTTTACACATCCGTTACTTTTTATGGCTCAAAAACGTGCTCACTCTCGATTTCGGTTATAGCACTGTTTATGAAGAACCGGTCATGAATATCATTATAGGCCGATTTCCGGTGTCACTCCAATTTGGGCTAACAACCTTCATTCTAAGTTATTTGCTGTCCATTCCCTTCGGCGTTTTAATGGCAATCAAAGCGAACTCCCTATTTGATCGTGCCATGCAGTCAATCTTATTTACCTTTTATTCAGTTCCCCCTCTTATTTTCGGCGTTATTCTGATTGTTTTCTTTGCAGGCAGTTCCCATTTCGATTGGTTTCCAACGGGAGGATTTGTATCTGATGACTATGCTGACCTTACAATGTGGGGAAAAGTAAAGGATCGGATTCACCACTTCATTTTACCATTGACGGTTTATGTGTTGGGCGGATTCACGACTCACGTGATGTTGATGCGCAATTCGATGCTCGAAGTGATTAGGCAGGACTACATCAGAACAGCACGCGCCAAGGGATTATCTGAAAGTGCTGTGAATTTCAGACACGCCTTACGAAATGCTTTGATTCCCATGGTGACAGGAATGGGTTCTTTTGCGTCAGTCTTTTTGGCGGGTTCTATCATTATTGAAACTGTTTTTCGTCTTGAAGGCATAGGCCTCCTGAGTTATCGCGCCCTCATGGAACGGGATTATAACCTAATTATGGCCATGATTTTTCTTTCGAGTCTAATGTTGATGCTAGGTCGACTACTTAGTGATATCCTCTGTGCGATGATTGACCCAAGGATTGAATTCAAATGAAACACCGACGTTTACATAGTTTCTTCAGTAAGCGCAGTACAGTATTGAATCTGTGGGTTTTGGGAGCTTTGGTGATTTTCAGTATGACTGCGGAATTCTGGGCCAATAGCAAACCAATTGTCCTCCGTTACCACGGGAAAATCTATGTTCCACTATTGGTTGATTATCACCCTTCTCTCTTTGGTCGTGATGATGTTTTTGTCATGGACTATCAGTCACTAGAACTGACCGCTGACGACTGGGCTGCTTGGCCGCTAGTGTCTTGGGACCCTTATCAGAGCAACAGTAAACTTGAAACCTATCCCTCACCGCCATCTAAACAAAACATCTTTGGCACTGATGATCGAGGTCGTGATGTTTTTGCCCGGATTCTTTATGGTTTGCGATACACCCTAGCTTATGCCATTGGGGTCTGGCTCTTAGCTTATTCTGTAGGAGTGTTGTTTGGTGCAGTGACCGGGTATTTGGGGGGTGGCGTTGATTTGTGCGGGATGCGGTTGGTTGAGATTTTCGAATCGATGCCGGTACTTTTAATATTGCTTACACTCATTTCAATATTTAGTCCGAATATTTATTTAATGGTGATTTTTTCATCCTGTTTTGGCTGGACCCACATTGCCACATATATTCGCGCGGAAGTTTTGTCGCTTCGAGAACGGGATTTTATTGAGAGCGCGCGAGCCCTTGGGGCCAGTCGTTGGCAGATCATCGTGAAACACATTTTGCCGAATGCCATGAATCCCCTGATTACCTTTTCTCCCTTTATGGTGGCGGGCAACATTCTTACACTTACGAATATGGATTATCTTGGATTGGGATTGCCTGTGCCAACCCCAAGTTGGGGTGAGCTCCTAAGCCAAGCCCAAAAGTATTCGACAGTGGCAGAGTGGCTCGTCTGGTGGCCATCATTTTTTCTGGTTCTGACCTTGGTGTTACTCATCAATATAGGTCTAGCCATTCGAGATTCCTTCGATCCAAAATCTAGTCCGTCGTAGAGGCGAGAAATTCTGATCTCATTCCGATACATTGAAGTGTATGAGGAGAACTCTATGAGTCTTTTTCGAGTGGGAATAATTTTTGGCTTCTTGATGGTGATCAGTCTTCTGGGCTATGGTGCACCAACAGCGAATAAAGTGGGCGCAAAGAAGGGCAGTGAAGTTGCAAAACCCGCGGCATCGGCACCAGCTAATCGCAACCCGGCGAATGCAACATCAGGAAGTCAGCCAGCTGAAACTACGACCCCAGTCGAGTCTTCCCCTCCTCCCAAAGAGGCAGAGACTAAAGCAGCAAAAGAAGACAGCCCTGCGGTCAAAGGAGTAAAGAAGAGAGGCGCCGAGATATCTGGCGCTACCAAAGGAGAAGATGGTCCGGCCAGTTTGTTTGCCGATGAAAAAGGATTCCTAGCGGGTTTAGATTATCCGGAGTTACAGGTGGTTCCTCGTGCAAGTGAGCGCCTTACAATGGAAGCCCAGGAAGAACGGTCGGCTTTTATGAGCCACTACTGGCCCGTACAGATCTCGGCGCTTGCGTTGATCATGGCAGGTTCAACTTCTTCTGGCAATTATAGGGAAGACAGTCCAACGGATAGTCAGAAAAAAGAGAATGCCTTTTCATCTCAAATGGGATTACTTATTGGGGGAATGTGGTTTGGCGCCACCTACTACTTGAGCCACTCTTTATCTTACAGCAAGGCCCTACCCGAAATTCGTAA
>JBILOD010000433.1:0-3873 GCA_044374645.1 Pseudobdellovibrionaceae bacterium
CCTATCGTGGATAATGCGTCTGGCTGTTGAATAAATAAATAATATTTAGCGCTTAACAAAGTCCTGAGTTTTCTAGCATCTCCAGGACCAAATTCCATGGGCTCATAAAATCAAGACTTTTGGCACATTCTGCTGCAGATTTATCCGCAGTGATTACCCGGAATCAGTCGCCGCCACGGCCCGGATCGCGCAATTGATTGAAGGAGTAACATTTTAGGTACCGCTGTCAAGAACCTAGATTTCATAATCAATAGGCCTAGCAAGGATCTGGCTTCAGTATTGCAGTGATTTTCCTGAATACTATTGGATGTGCCGCAATGGAATTATCGTTAAAGAGCAATGAGAACTTAAGATCAATTTCTGGCTTATTGATCCTATTAATCGTGATAACCTCTCTGACATTCGCCGCCCAAAGGGCATTTGGTGATGAACACAAACCAGAGATTTTGGAAGAGTCCCGTCCTAAAACATCATTTAGTATTACAAAAACGGAATACCTTGATTTTCTTTCGAAACAAATCGAAAGAGTTGAAGAATTTCGATTCATTAAACACATTGCTGAAGAGCTTGGGGTGCATGTTTATTTGTTTGGCGGCACCGCCGCGGCGTTCGGTCACTATGTTCGCTGGGATTTGCTTCGTCAAAAAGGAGATCAATCCTATCACCCCCAAAGATTTGACTATAGTTATATTAATATTTATCGTTCAACCCAGGATCTAGATATCGTGGTCGATGGCCCATTAGAAACTTTAAAAATCATCGAAGGCAGAATTATTGAGAGATTTCCCTATATGCAGGGATCAAAAAACTCCAAAAACGCCTGGGAAATTCGTTCTCTTCACGAATCCTCCGGAAACCATCTTGCATTGCTCGATAATCCTGATTTTTTGAATCAACACACCGATTCGCAATCTGTTGGTTTAATAGAAATAACAAAACCTAAGAACCTCGAAAACCTTGTTCGAGACCTCAAGGACTGGGATAACTCTTTGAATTCAGGCTTTTTGAACGACATCATTGAAGGGAAAATTCATTTTTACTTTTCTGCCTTACACAACACCACCCGCTTTGCAACCGAAGGTAGAAATCCTCCCATATTGGCCGCCATTCGCTACCTGATCAAAGTTTTTCAGTTGGATTTAGAAGTTCGACCTGAAGATTTTCAACAAATCCTGCGGATTGTAGAGGATTTCAATCCACGCGACATCCAAAAACATAGTTATCTACCAGGTTGGTTTGAGAATAACGTGCCAAAATTGATTCAGAACTCAATGGATGTCGAAGCCTCATTTAAGACCTTAGATCGAATCGGCTTGAGGAAAAAGCTGAAAGAAATTGGAAATGTCAGTACTGAATTTTCGGTCGCATGGTGGATGAATAAGGAACCCCTTGAAAGCAAACCGATCGGAGAGGGAACTGGAAGCACCGCCCTCGCCTTAGGAATTGAACTGATTGCTCATGAGACACTCTCCTTTTTAACGTTTGAATCCATCACAAGGTCCCATAGGTTGCTTCCGAATGTATTGGTCTCCAGGCAAGGAACTACTGGAGAGGCTGCAGTTCACGGTAAAGGGTTTTATGCAATGGTCGGAGCAGAGTCAGGCTTCCGCCGAACGGGATTTACCATTCGATTCCGACTCAAGCCAGAGGCGCGAAGGGGCACTGACTTCGAGATTTTCGATCACATCATTCTCATCAAAAACAGAAGCGCAATTGAACTCAAACCGGAAAATATGACGATGACCGTTGAAGAGTATTACAATTGGCTTCTATCAGGACCCAGAGTTTCTGAACATGATTTAGGAATCCATCAACGATTGCGATTAGGACTGAGAGGGCGATTCCTAAATCCAACATTAGATGATTTGAAATTTATGAGGTCCTTGGGCCTCGAACCACTTCTCAAGTTATTTTCAATTGATCCATCAGGCGAGAGCAAACTTTTGATTTTAAAGAGTTTGCCCGTCGAAACATTGAAAGCTAGCCAAATTTTGGATGTCTATCGCGCCGTCAATGACTGGTTAACAAAGGCAAATTTGAAAGATGTCGAAAGTTTCAAGATTCAGTTTGATGGGCTCTATCAGAAGCCATTAAAAGAGGGGTTTTATCGTCAGAAACCCACTGTGAATCAATACTATGAAGCCTTACAGGCTGGGTTTTTCCACGGAGAGGAAGAGCTTTTTTGGAATCAGGTAACACCCAAGATAAATACCATCAATGAATTAGAATCGGCTTGGTCAACACATTGGGTGCCCTATACTAAGACCCACTCATCACTTTTCACCCCTTCAAAGCATTATATCAAACGCCTTCGGCCAGCAATCATCACAGTGCTCAACAAATTTTTTTCTTGGCATCCTACAGAAGACGAGTTTTCAAAGTTGCAACAAATTAAATTCACCACCAAATTTGCGGTCTTTAGTCAGTGGATCGAAGATCCTATTGTTTATTTCTCTGTCCTGGCAAAAATGATTTCCAATGGCATGTTCAAGCTAGGGAACACTCTATGGCTCAAACAGAAAGAGAAGATCTTGTCACTAGGGCCAAGTCTTATTGAATTAAAGATTATTTTCGAAATAGACCTTCCAATCAAAATTCAGGTAGATTTGTTAGACTATTCCATCGAGCACCTTTCGATTCGTCGAAAGAGTGAGTGGGATATCGTTTGGAGTCTTTTTAGCGAGTGTTTTTCAACTCGCCATCTCAATGACGAAGCTTTGGATAAACATAAACCACTCTTTGAGAAAGCCATCTCAAAATATCTGTTAAGTAGTCCCAATCCAACCGATTTGGTCGCAACTCTCTATGAACCCATCTTTCGCCTTGAGTATCCTCGAATGGTCTATTTGAGGCTTTTATTACTTCAATTAGGAAGCCTGGACCGGCTGAAATCTCTACAGGTTGACGCTGGGTTTTGGCGGGATATCGCTAAGGTTTTTAGGTCGAACCCCGCGCTCTTGGCTCAACTAAGAGTGAACCAGGAGGGTGCTGACTTTCTTATCGCGAATGTCTCTGAAGACCCGATTGTGAGTTATCAAATCTATAAGCGGTATCTAAGTTGGAACTCTGGAGATTTCGAATTTGCCTTGAATCATTTGAAATTGCCGCTCAGACAAGAAGCGTCCATGGATAAAGCCTTTGCAGAACCTTTGTGGGAACAATCGTTTTCTGAATTTCTTAAAACGAATCCAAGCTTCGAAGATCTATTGAATATTCGAATGTCGATCGTGGATTCTAAGGCCTACAAAAGATTTTTGGTTGCGGCCCTCGAAAAATGTGACAGTCTTGGGGATCTTGAAAAGATTATTTTTCAGTTTGGCGACGAATGGAAAAAAGGGCTCAATGACAAAGTTGTGCAAGATATTTTGAACATTAACAGTCTCCTAATACCTCCGAAATTCTTCGATTTATATCCGAAAGCTGAAAAGACCTGGAATCTGAAAATGTACTCTGAATTCATCACCCAGTTCTCCATGCCGTCGGCATTCATAACGATTTTCGATCAAATCCATCGTAAGGGCATTGTTGCCAATAGATCGTGGCCCTTCACAGATTTATGGATCGATTTTCCCACAGGTGAAGATAGAAACCGCTTCCAGGTCTATCGAGCACTCTATCTTTTGTTTGAAAGAAAGGTGCTAATGGCGTCGAAGAACCAATGGCGTTATGATACGCCTTCAGTAATTATGGAGTATCTCTTGACTGAACCTGTTGTGCAGGAACTGGTGTTAAAAGATAAAGTGAATCTGGTTTTGGATATATACCGATTTTATATCTTAAGAACGTTGCTTGAGTCAGTCCGAGAAAATGTTCATAAATTGAGTCCATTTGATTTGCAGCAAATGACTAACCAAATTTTTCAGCGCAATATTG
>JBILOD010000434.1:0-3870 GCA_044374645.1 Pseudobdellovibrionaceae bacterium
CACAACTCGCGATGGAGGTTGATCCCTCAACACCAGCAGATCAAATCAGTCAAGCCTTTATTGGACGTAGCGAAAAGGTTCAAATGGGCCCAATGTCCTTGACGAAGTTCAAGCTTCCATTGCCTTCTTGGTATCCAAGAGATGCAGAAACCCAAGGGCTCGGCTTGCAACCAAACTCGACTCGTCGTGGTTATTTCGAGTTTTACTTGAACCAGTAAAAAAAACACCCTTCATCAGTCAAAGGCTTTGAGGTATCGAAAAACCTAAAGCCTTCACTTTGTATGTCCTGACAATCTTTGAAATGTTGATTTCAAATTCCGGTCTGACTGATGCTATTCACAAGACTTCCCAGAGGAGAATTCATAATTTGAGCCTTGAGGTCCTCTAAAAAAGTCGAGTCATCCTCGTCGACAATTTTAGTTAGAACCCACAACAAATCATCGGAGGTCATAAAGCCAACCATTTTGTTTTCATCATTAACAACCACAAGACTCGAAATCTTGCTTTCTAACATTTTGAGGGCAGCCTGTTTAATACCCACACTATCATGCAGTGTTTGCACCTCCCAGCTCATAAAATCCTGCACTGAATGCTCTGGATTGAAATGCTCACCCACAATTTTGAGCGACCCGGTTTTTTCCACGCTTGTCTGCATAGCCCTCTGAAAATCGCGGTCACTGATGACTCCGACAACATGATTCTGATCATCAACCACCACCAAGTGGCGCACACGACACTCGCGCAAAAATCCGTAAGCCTTATAGATGGACATTTCCGGACGAACGGTAAACACTTTTTTGTTAATGGTTTCACTCAATTGAACTTTCATAGCAACCTCCGTATTTCTGAGGGATCAGTCCACTCACCTCCAGTAAACTCTCCCATCTCCTCGTTGGCATTGAATGACTTGGTGTGACGGCAAAATGGTCTCAGACATTCTAGTTTCGGCTAAAGACCGTGTAATGGCTCCTACCTAAAAGATTTTGGTGGTCACCTGAGACAAAATACCCTATTTACTTCCCATGTCATTCGAAGGAATCTCACTCAAAAATCTGACGTTAAGTTATCAGCGTCACCCGGCCGTTCATCATCTCACGGGAACTTTCGCCAAAGGTACAATGACCGCCATCATGGGACCCAACGGCGGTGGAAAATCCACACTGATCAAAGCCTTGGCTGGTCTCCATCCCATCGATGAGGGCAGCATTGTGCGCACTTCAGCTCTATCGCTAGCCGATACCGCCTACCTACCTCAAAGTCTGATCTGGGATCGCCAGTTTCCTGTCAGTGTTTTAGATCTGGTACATCAGGCCCTGCTCCCAGAGCTCGGATTGTTGGGACGCCCGACTAACGAACATAAACAGCGAGTCGATTGTGCCTTAGAGCAAGTTGGTTTGTTAGAACGACGCCATGAGTGTCTGGGCAATTTGTCCTTGGGCCAATTTCAACGCGCCCTCTTTGCCCGCGTGATCGTGCAAAACGCCCAAGTGATTTTGTTGGATGAGCCACTCACCGGTTTAGATGAAAAATCGATCGATGCATTTTTTACATTAATGCACACATGGAAAAAACAAGGAAAAACCCTCATCGTTGTCCTTCATGATCGACACCTCGCTTTAGAGCACTTTCAAACAACACTGATTTTGGCTCGAGAGGCTCAGGCCTGGGGCTCAAGCCGTGATGTTTTGGACCCGCAGTTTTGGAGCAAGACACTCTTGCAATCACCTCGCCCTGAAGGCGAGGAGGAGTGCGTATTGTGACGACCTTTTTCGCCAATTTTCAGTTTTTTATTCAATCGCTTCAAGAATTCGAGTTTCTTCGCCAAGCACTATGGATCAATCTGATCACCGGACTCGTCACCGCGCCTCTCGGAGTGTATCTTGTTCTCCGCCGCATGAGCCTTATGGGTGATGCCCTTAGCCATGCCCTCCTTCCCGGAGTGGCCGTCAGTTATTTCTTCTTTGGCCTATCAGTACCCGCCATGACCATTGGCGGTTTTCTCACGGGCAGCCTTATCGTTGTTCTTACCGTTTGGGCGCAACAACACTCGCCTCTCAAAGAAGATAGCAATTTTGCAGCCTTCTACTTGCTGTCACTCTCCATCGGAGTTTTAGCGATTTCCTTACGAGGTAATTCTGTGGATCTCATGCATATCCTTTTTGGTTCGCCTCTGACCGCAACCACGGAGAGCCTCATCACTACACTGGTGGTTTGTAGTTTAGTGGCCATTTTATTTTGGCTGTTTCGGCGTTTTTTTCTTCTGGAAATTTTTGATCCAACTTATCTAGCCTCCCGTGGTTATCACCCGGTGGCATTACAAATATTCTTCCTTATTTTGGTCGTGGCTTGCTTGGTAGTCAGCTTTCAAACCAATGGCACATTACTGGCCATGGGACAGCTTATCCTCCCTGGTATTATTGGCCGTCTTTGGAGTCAGCGAATTCGCACCATACTTTGGGTGGCCATGGTGGTCTCATCACTGGGCTCAGCGGCGGGTTTATGGCTGTCCTTTCAGATGGATTGGCCCTTGGGACCATCAACCCTTTTGCTATGGGGAAGCATCTACGTGGTGAGCCTAATACTCAATCCTCAACAAGGCCTCCTCAAAACCCTCTTTCCGCGGAAGCATTATGAGAGCTAAACAAATATTATGTATCATCGCAACGATCAGTGCTTGTCTTTCCTTTTCTTTAGCCCACGCCAAGGTGATCACTAGCTTTCCAGTACTCACTTTAATAACTCAGGACATTCTGGGAATAGAACTCAGTGACACCTTAAGAGTCGAAACCCTTTCTCCTTCTGGCGCTGATGCCCATCACTTTGACCCCAGCCCCAAAATGTTAATGGATTTACAAAAGAGTAACTTGATCATCGTGAACGGACTTGGCTTTGAGCATTGGTTGAGTCGATGGCAAGACAAACCAGAATTTAAAAACCGAATTCTAGTAGCGTCAGCGGGAGTTAAGACCTCAATTAAACAAGGCCACGAAACTGATCCTCACGCCTGGCACCATCCCGACAATTTACTGGTTTATATTGCCAACATTAAACAGGCTCTTATTCAGAAATTTCCTCAACACCAAGCGGTGTTGCAACAACGAGCGGAACAATTGCAACTCGAGGTTCAACAGTGGCACCAACAAACTAGCAAACAGTTAGGGAATATTGGTAAGCCACTATTGTTTATTACCGCTCACAGCGGCTTCGCCTATTTCGCACAGGCCTTCAATCTTCAATACATAGCACTTCTGGGAAATCACGAAGGAGAAGCCATCTCTCCCCGTCAACTCACACTAAAAATCACTGAGCTCAAAAAAACACTTAGACGTGTTTTTTTGGGTGACAACACAGAACAGGATCTTCAACTTAAGGATTGGGCACGTAAAACGCAGAGCCCGTGGGGCGGCGAACTTTTGGGAGATAGCCTTGATCTCAAGAAGAAACCGTTGGGCCTCATGCAATACTTACGGCACAACAGCGAATTGTTTATTAAGGCCTTTTCAACTGAGACGAAATCCTCAAGTCTACCTACGGACTCATTCAATTAGAATTTCCACCCCATCGAAAACTCGAACGTAGAATATTGACCAGCCAGGTAACCTCTGCTAATAGTGGATCCATCTGATTGCTTTTCTGTTTTTGGTATACTAGAATTCAATGACCTCGATCCAATTCCCATGTGAAAGGTTTCCCAAAACCAGTAGTAAGCAAGCCCAATACCATAATAAGTTCCAGTTGCTTTATAGGAATTATTGACTATTGGAATGACTACCGAACTTGAGGCTGATCCAACACTCGCCATTAAAACCCAACTGTCGGTTAATGCGAAACTATTGATATAATATTTTCCATCAATCCCATATGCCAGGC
>JBILOD010000042.1:0-12991 GCA_044374645.1 Pseudobdellovibrionaceae bacterium
AGGGTGCCACGCCAATGAGCTATTTGGAAGTGAATATTCGTTCCGTCAATGGGCGATTTTTAGAGACCCGTGTGCATTTGCCACGGGAGCTCGGGGCCATCGAGTCTGATATCAAAAAAACACTGAGCAGGGGTTTTCAAAGAGGTTCAGTGGACGTGTTTGTTTCGCGGAAGAGCCGCGGTGAAAAATCAAATTTAAAATTATTTCTTCATGAGGATATGGCGCAAGCCTGGTTAACAGCATCCCAACGCCTGGCTTCCGTGGGAAGTTTTTCGGAGTCCTTGGATTTGAAAACTTTGCTACAGCTTCCTGAGGTGGTTGGCTTTGAAGAAGAAGTGGCGAGCATTGATCAAGATGCTGATGAAGTGCGACGCCTTGTGCAGTCCGCCTGTGACGCCTGCACGTTGGAACGTTTACGCGAGGGCGAGGCCCTTAAAAGTGAACTGTTAGGAATTTTGGGGCGTCTTGATGCCGTTGTGGCACAAATGAATGAGCTACGCGAGGACATCAATCGCCAACTCAAAGATAAGATGGAAGCACGGCTTCGAGTGCGTTGGTCAGAGATGGAGCTTGATACTCAGCGATTGCAGCAAGAATTGGCTCTACTTTGGGACAAATCAGATATCACCGAAGAAATGGGGCGTCTGAAGGAGCATTTGCATCACTACCGTAATCTTTTGGTTTCAGGTGAAGCACAGGGGAAAAAACTCGACTTTTATACGCAGGAACTGCTTCGTGAGGTCAATACGGTCGGGTCCAAATCACCAGTAGCGCAATTGACTCATTTAGTGGTGGCAGCTAAAACTGAAATAGAAAAGCTTCGTGAACAGGTGCAAAACATTGAATGAAAACCCGAATGATATTGGTGGCAGCCCCCAGTGGTGCCGGAAAAAGTAGTTTCGTTGATAGGGCTATAGCTGAGATTCCTCAATTAGAGGATGTGATCACTTATACGACCCGGTCGATGCGCCATCATGAGGTGCAAGGTCATCCTTATCATTTTATTTCCAATGAGGATTTTCAGAAAAAAGTCGAGCAGGGGTTCTTTGTAGAATGGGCGAAGGTCCACACTAATTTTTATGGAACGTCGCGAGAGTCCCTTGAATTTGCCTGGAAACGCGAAAAAGTGGTGATCATGGACCTTGATATTCAGGGGGTCCGAACGTTTCGTGAAAAATTGCCACAGGGCCTTAAAACGATCTTCATTTTGCCGCCCTCCCTTGAGGAGTTGAAACGGCGAATTCTTAAGAGAGATAAGGTTGCTCCGGCCGACATGGATATAAGAATGAAAAATGCTGCCATTGAAATGGCAGAATCAGTCCATTTTGATTATAAAATAGTCAATGATGAGTTCGAAACCTCCTATAATATGTTTAAAAAAATAATTGAAGAATTACTTGGACTTAAGTAGAATAGGGTTTTATCCGGAGGAATAATGGCACGCGTTACCGTCGAAGATTGTCTTGAACAGGTTCCTAATCGTTTTGCTCTTGTTTTACTGGTCGCTCGTCGTGCGAAGCAGTTAATGAAAGGCGCTGAAATGACTCTTGGTTTGCGCAACAATAAATTTGTTGTGGGTTCTTTGCGTGAAGTGGCTGCCGGTAACGTTAAGTTTGAATATGATACTGAAAATGGCACTCCAGAAGAGCAAATTCAAAACGAGTTGAATCGCTAATTGCGTTGAACTCGATCTTTGGCTGAATCAATAAAGTGGGTGATATCCTTATTTGCAATCACCCTCGATCTTTATCGAGAATTAAATTGTTCTACATTTTTTGACTCTTGCGTGGGCCTCCTTTTTCCGAAGAGAAAACGGTATGGCTATAGAAATGCTCATAATTTTCACGAGAGGATTGGTGTAAGGGGATGATCTCTGAGTCATTTGTTGATGAGACCGTCAGTGAGAAGCCTCTGAAAACGCTTGAGGATTTACTCGAGCGAGTGCGTCGTTATTATCCTAATGCTGATCTATCTATCATTGAAAAGGCTTATCGATTTGGCGAACGTGCCCATGCAGGACAGATTCGTCGCAGTGGCGAGCCTTACATATTTCATCCACTCTCGGTGGCCGGTATCCTTGCTGAACTCCGATTAGATTTAGCCTCAATAGCTACAGGTTTACTTCATGACGTCGTCGAAGATACCCCCATCACCCTTGATGAAATCAAGCAAGAGTTTGGAGAATTGATCGCTCAGCTCGTGGATGGTGTTACTAAAATTTCAAAAATGAGTTTTCGCAACACCCATGAAAAACAGGGTGAAAACATTCGCAAAATGATTGTGGCGATGGGTAAGGACGTGCGAGTGTTAATGGTGAAATTGGCCGATCGTCTCCATAATATGCGCACGCTCAATCACATGCCTTACGAGAAACAGGCGCTGATCGCCCAAGAGACTTTAGATATTTATGCCCCCTTGGCAGGCCGTATGGGTATTTCGAGCTTGAAAATTGAACTCGAGGATTTGAGCTTTCGGTATTATCGCCCGGACAAATACTATGAACTCGTTCAAAAGATTCAAAAACAAAGGAAAGAGCGTTATCATTACATCGAAGAAGTTAAACGCCTTTTGAGTAATGAACTTGGTAAGGCCGGTTTTAAAAGCGAAGTTTTGGGACGCTCTAAACACCTTTGGTCGATTTATCGTAAAATGATCAATCGAGATATGGATTTTGAACAGATTCATGACATCTTGGCCTTTAGGGTGCTCGTCGATACCGTGGGCGAGTGTTATGGAGTGCTGGGGCATGTTCACTCTTTATGGAAACCAATTCCTGGTCGTTTTAAAGATTTCATCGCGATGCCTAAAGCAAACAATTATCAGAGCTTGCACACCACCGTCATTGGGCCTGGGGGTGAGCGTATTGAGATTCAGATTCGTACACGCGACATGAACTTGGTGGCAGAAAAAGGGATCGCGGCCCACTGGAAATACAAAGAGCAAAAAAGTGCCGGACAAATCAGTGAGCAATTTAATTGGCTCCGTGATTTAGTATCGATGCATCAGCAAGTCTCCAGCTCCAATGAGTTTCTAGAAACTGTAAAAACGGATCTCTTTGATTCCGAAATTTACGTATTCACACCGAAAGGTGAAGTCAAAGAGTTGCCAGAGAAAGCAACGCCCATTGATTTTGCCTATTCCATCCATACCGGAGTGGGTAACACGTGTGTTGGCGCCCGGGTGAATGGTAAAATTGTACAGCTTAAACATATTCTACAAAATGGTGATACCGTTGAGGTCTTGACCTCAAAGACCCAGAAACCGTCCAAGGATTGGTTGAAGATGTGTGTCACCACGAGGGCGAAGAGTAAGATCCGCGCTTTCGTCAAAGAAGAGCAGCGCCGTATGTCACAAATGATGGGGCGCGATCTCGTGGAAAAAGAATTTCGGAAATACGGATTGAGTGTCTCTCGCTATCTCAAGGCCGATGAATTTGAAAAATACTTGAAAGATTTTGGTGTTAAGGATTTTGATGATCTCTGTGTGAAGGTTGGTTATGGCAAGTTGGAGCCCAAACACTTGGTTGAGCGCGTTGCGCCCAACCTGAAAACTCCTGTTGAGATGGTCAAGAACGATCAGAGTTTCTTGGACAAGGTTTTTAAGTCAGCGGCAAAGAAGAATAAATCGAATAGTCTCGTCATCGTTGAGGGAATGGAAGACGTTTTGGTTCACTATGGTCGTTGCTGTAATCCGATACCGGGGGATCCAATCATCAGCTTCATTTCGCGGGGGCGAGGGATCACTGTTCATCGCGCCGACTGTGGACGAGCTTTTGCGATGGATCAAGAACGTCGTGTGGAGGTTCGTTGGAATAAGGCGAGTGATGCCAATTTGGAGCGTTCAGTGCGTTTAATGATCACATCACAAGATACTCCTGGTTTGTTAAAACTGATGAGTGAGGCCTTTGCCGTACAAGGAATTAATATTAATAATGCCAATATCCGCACGACCAAAGATAAAAAAGCGGTTTGCCTTTTCGATTTAAGCGTTCGTGATGCCTCGCAATTGCAGTCAGTGATTTTTGAATTGCAAAAGATCCGAGGAATTATGGCTGTGGAACGTATCACTCAAAAATAGCATTGCAAATTTCCTGAATTTTAGACTATCACTAATAGCTGTCTCCGGGAATCACTTCCAACTCGTTTTTCGAAAAAGACAATGAGGGTTTTTGGAGCGCAGACGTCGGTTGTTGAATTGATCAGAGTATCTTTGGGGTGGTGGATGATAACAAAAAAACAAAAGGCTGTTTTTCTGGATCGAGATGGAGTGATTAATAAATTAATCATTCGGAACGGCAAAGCCCAAGCACCTTATTCTCTCGATGAGTTCGAATTATTTCCTGGAGTTGAAGACGCTTGTGCTCGATTAAAAGCTGCCGGCTATTTGTTGGTGGTCGTGACGAATCAGCCCGATGTGGCCCGTGGCTGGGTTAATTTAGAGAGCGTAGAATTAGTGAACAATCAGGTCCGGGCGCTTCTGCCTGTGGATGACATCAAAGTTTGTTTACATACTAATGATCATAATTGCGATTGCCGAAAACCCCTTCCGGGGATGTTGCTAGAAAGTGCTGAAGAGAGAAACATTGATTTAACTCAATCATTTATGGTGGGGGATCGCTTTGGAGACATTGCGGCTGGAAAAGGGGCAGGATGCTGTACTATTCTGGTAGGGCCTGGAGATCAACAAGGGGATCATCCATCCCCTCACCATCGAGCGATTTCTCTTTACGAGGCCCTGTCATTTATATTGAAATGACGGGCACGACGGGGCTGTTCTAAGTCTTAATCATTCAGAAAAAAATCGACAATCATCGGGGAAACATCGGGTCCACGTGGGCCAATCGGATTGATGGGGTCCGACCCACTCCATTCGTGGTTCATGCCTAGTACATAGATGCTCTGTGCGACTTGTTGTTCACCTCGAAAATAGTTTTGGTGTACGTAAGGAAAGCGGTAGTCTGCAGCTCCGACGATTTTGGATGTGCTGGTCGTATCCGAGAGATAGTCTTTTTTATTCGCTTCAAAGTGCTGGGGGTTCATAACCTGGTCTCTGGAGCCATGAATGAGAAAAAGCTTACCTTTGAAATCAGAGGGAGAGCAGGTTGTGTTGCGTGGACGAAGAGGGATTGGGCCCGCTCCCGCAATAAGTAGAGACTCTTGCCAAGTGCCAGCTAGACCGTACCCCATACCAGAGTGAATGGCTGCGCCGGCAAAGACTTGTGGGTAGCAGCTGGTGAGCACACTGATGAGAGACGCGCCCCCTGACATTCCAATGACAAACACTTTTCGTTCATCGATATCATGTTGGCGAATGAGTTCTTGAATGCGCGAAACGATGACCGCAGCATCGCCGCCGCCGGGGCGTTGCGATTCTTCTGTGTAAAAATTAAAACAGCCCTTGGATTCCTCTTCACCGAGAGATGGTTCCGGATAGAACACGTAAAAACCGTGTTTTTCAGCAAACTCCGACATCCGGGTGCTTTTTTCGCTGAGGGCAGCATCACTCAAACATCCGTGCAAGGCAACAAACAAAGGTGCTTTAGGCACTGGGTGCGAAGGGATAAACAATTTTTCTGTAGCTTGGGCAGACAGAGTCATCATCGTGCTGGCCAGTGAAAGTGTCAGTCCTATTAAGTGTTTTTTCATGAATCTCATATTTCCTCCTAGGGAGCGAGGACTGAGTCGGGAGATCTGCGATGGATGGCTTTCCCAGACTCAAGTACAGGCTCTGATAAAGCTTCGGTTTGCTGGACCAAGAGCTAGAGGGGTGGATGGCTAGTTTGAGTGTCACTGGTCGGGGGAATTTGTCTCCCTTGAGAAATTGTCAAAGTTGTTAACGTTGAATCTGTTTGAAATGCGAAAGTTCTAGACGCTCTCGTGTTTCGGAGGGCTTCACGATCATGAAGGCAGCCTTTATGAATCTAAATTGCAGGGAGTCTATCCGGTCTAAACACCGCTTTTACGGGTGCCCCTCGGCTAGGGGTAAAACCCACGCTGGCATTGTGAGTGAAATCGACGTGCTGTTTGCGAAACTTTTGTTGGTGGCAGCCATTATGGGAGTTTGAGTTCCTGGCAAAATTTGATGAAAGGAAGTACGCGCCCAGTTTCTGCCGCCCCATAATCCTTTGATCCTAGATGTACTTGATAGAGTCTTGGAATCTTAAGTCGAGCACCATTGAGAACAAGGGAGCGGCTGAGGTTTTTTTCGCCCGTTTTGCTTTCAACAGCGAAGAGTGGCTTACCTTTTTGTAGGACAATAAAATCAATCTCTTTTTCGGTGACGACATCTTTGAAATAACGAAGCTCTGTTTTAAGGCCCTTTGTATCTTCCTCGAAATGACAGAATTTTAATAATTGGCTGGCGACTAAATTCTCAAATTTTGCACCTTGGTCTTCAACCTCAGACCAATCCCATAAATAAAGCTTTTGTGCCTTTTTGACAGCTTTAATTCTCGGCGGGCCATAGGGCATGATTCGAATACAATCAGCTTGAGATTCACTTGAAGCTGGTCAGATAGTATCAATTTTTTATCGGAAGCCTGATCCCAGTTGAGATATTGGGCGCCACTATTGATAAACTCCTTGGCCAAGAAAGTTTTCCCCACTTGGCGTGGGCCTCCAATAAATACCATTTTTTCTTTGAGGTCTCTGCCGACCTGTTTCTTTAAATATCGAAGTAAAGTCACATTTCGGCCCTTATGAAAAACGACGTGGAGTAAAATCCAGTCAACTGGATTTTCTCCATATCTCAAAGTGAGAGGGGTCTGGCTTTGGAAAGGGACCCAAGGCCTCGAATTTTAAAATTTCATGAGGTGTGGGAAATTCAGGGATGGAGGTTACTTCTGGGAGACCAACTCGCACGCTTTCAAAACTTCAGCGTAGGCTCGAACAAAGGATTGAGCGGTGAGTGTTTTGTTCTGACGGTCGTGGCAGCGAGCGGTGATTGGGCCATCATCGTGGGTGCCGTTGATGGTAGAGGCGGACCCATTGACGGGCAACTGAATCATCACATGGCTATCATCATAATCAATCAGGATTTCACAATGCTTGCGATCGGGGGTGAGGTAGGCGCGCGGGATGGAAAAGGCAATGTCAGGATCAGGACGACCGGCCCAAAACTCATTGTAGACTGTAAGATCAATGCTGATGCTCATTCCGAGAAATAGTTCTTTCGTGATGGTGCATTCTAGAAGGGGAGTAGCGGCGTAGAGAGAAGTAGGTAGGGTGAACAAGCACAACATCAACTTCTGCCAAGGTCTCTTCATCATGGTTTTTCTCCCCTGTGATCACAACAAACGACTTATTGTGAATCAGTGAATTAGTCGAAGCCTTTGGTCCCAGCAAAGGAAACTCAACGGAATGAAAAATCCCCCCTGTTCTACGGCATTTTTACAGTGCCGTAAAACAGGGGGGATAAGATTGAATAAACTAGGATTGTATTTTGATTAAGAAAGTTTGCGATCTTTGAGCGAGGAATAAAGAGACATACCAATAAAGGCTGCTCCAATAATTCCTGTGACAATCTCTGGGATTGCCACAACAGTGTTGAGGAACATAATGAGGGCGAGTGCCAGGATGGCGTAAAAGGCGCCATTTTCAAGATATCTAAACTCCGTCAGAGTGTCCTTTTCGACAAACATGATCGTCAGGCTTCGAACAAACATGGCGCCAATTCCTAAACCAATGGCAATAATAAAGAGGTTGTTAGAAATCGCGAAAGCGCCGATGACGCCATCAAAGCTGAAGGAGGCATCCAACACTTCGAGATAGAGAAACATCATGGCGCTCGCGCGATGGAGGTTTTGCTCGGCATCTTCAGAAAGACTGAGAAAACCACCAAGGCCATCCACGAGAATATAAGTGATCAACCCAAAAAGACCGGCCAGCATAAATGACAACTTTTCATGGTCAGGAATGATACGGCCCATTCCAACAAGACAAGCGATGACCAAGCCAATTTCGATCGCTTCCATTTTACCCAAACGGGTGAGGGGACGTTCTACGATCTGAATCCAGTGGACTTCTTTTGTGGTATCAAAAAAGTATTTGAGAGCGACCATCATAAGGAATGCGCCCCCAAAAGCTGAGACCGGCACGTGAGCCTCAAGCATGTGTTTGGAGTATTCATCGGGCGAAAAGGTCGCCATTTTGAGGGCTTCCCAGGGATTAATCGAAGTGGCAATACTGACGACAATGAGCGGGAAAATGATCCGCATGCCAAAAACAGCGATCAACATCCCCCAAGTGATGAATCGATGTTGCCAGATCGGAGTCATTTTTTTGAGGACAGTCGCATTCACGACGGCGTTATCGAAAGAAATGGAAACTTCCAAAATCGAAAGCACAAAAGCAATGAAGAGCGATTGCATCGCTCCCTGCAAAGAGTGGTGATACTCCCAACCCACAAAACTGGCCAGAGCTAATCCTATGATCGTGACGAAAAAAGAACCCCGAAAATATTTAAGCATTAATGTAAAACCTCATTCTTATGGATTTGAATAAATTGGGGCAAAACTTCAGCCGGAGTTCCAATTTGACGAACTTCCCCTTGGTGGAGCCACAATACACGATCGCACTTTTCCAGAGTTGATAAGCGGTGGGCAATGATCAATTGCGTGCGTTGTGCAAAAAAATTATGTGTGGCTTGTACCATGATCTGTTCACTCTGTGGGTCGACAGAGGCCGTGGCTTCATCCATAACGATGATCGGCGCCTCTTGGAGGAGGCAGCGAGCCATGCAGAGGAGCTGACGTTCGCCCTGACTCAAGTTTTTACCTCGTTCTTCAATGGGGGATTGCAGCCCATAAGGAAGGTTTTCAAACCACTCGTGCAGACCCACGCGATGTAAGCTCGTGAGGAGGCTTTCTTCAGAGGCACTACCGTTCAACAGCAGATTTTCTTTGAGGGATCCACGAAATAGAATAGGGTCTTGGGGAATTAGCGTGATCAGTTTGCGATAGTCGCCCAGATTAATTTGATCTGCAGCTGGGGGCGCAAGCTCCGAAAGATAGGGACGACGCCCATTGATAGAGATCACGCCTTCTGTCAGGGGGTACAGATAGAACAAGGTTTGAATCAAACTTGATTTACCGCTTCCGGTTCTACCAATGATTCCCAAACGTTCACCAGGTCTGATTTCAAGGTTAACATTCTTTAAAACCCAGGGAAGATCCTCTCGGTAGCGAAAGGATACGTTCTTAAATTCAATCGAAGCTTGTTTGAGTGCGGGGTGGGCGTCGAGGGGTTTGCAGGCTGGGGGGCTTGTTTGAGTCCAATGAGGGGTAGGAAACTCGGTGTGGGCTGGCAAACGCTCTCCCGGCTCAATGGGCAGGTGGAGGTAATGATCCAGCCGTTCTGCGCCAACTAACGCTTCATCAAGTTGTGATAGCCATTCAAAGAAAGTCTGAACGGTGTGGCCAGAAAGCGTGATAAAAGTGAAAGCCACGCCAATGGCTCCAACGCTGACCAGCTGGTGTTGCAAAAGGTAAAAGGAAGCGCAGCCCGTCACAAGCAGTAATAGCGAGGTCAGCGAATTGATTTGAAATGAAAAAAAAGTGAGTTTTTTGAAGGTTTTTAATCGCTGATTCAAAAAAATATCATTCAGAGCGCTAAATTTTTTCGTAAATGCGCTTTGACGTAAATAAGTTCGAATGGATGAAGCTCCTTGGGCTGTCTCAGCAAAATGGGCGATGGAGGGAGCGCGACTCATTGAAAGTTCGCGTCGTTCGGCCCGAATGCCTTCGCGGTGCAGGCGATAAACCCAAAAGTTGCAAAGCACAATGAGCATGACGAGTCCCAAATAAAAAGGGCTCGCCACAGTGATCAGGATAATCATTGTTATTAAATCAAAGACCAAACCAATAAACTCGGCGAGAGGTCCACCAAACAAGCGGAAAACGTTTCCATAGTCACTGCCGAAGCGAGTGATAATCCGGCCGGCGGGTGTCGTGTCAAAAAACGAGAGGGGATAGCGTGAGGTTCGAAAGGTGACCTCATCATAAATGCGACTGATCGCGGCTGCAGAAAAGCGTGAAAATCCAATTCGAAAGATGAGCGTGAGGATAAACCCACCAAGACAAAGGAGGACAATGCTTCCAATAAAATCATTGGCCTGCCAATGGGCAAACCAGGAAGGCACAGGACGGCACTCACTGCCCCGACAAAAGGAATCCACCCAATAACCGATCAAATTGGTATTGAAGAGGAGAATAAAACGCCCGAAAAATCCAACGGCAAACAAAGCAAAGATTTTTCCTAACACCGGTTCATAGGCGAAATGGAGGGTTCTAAATACACGTTGTTGATATTGGCCTTTAAACCTCGTTTCCTTTTGTTGGTAAGAGGTTTTTGTTTTTTCTGTGGCCTGGTCTGAAGGGCGGGAGTTTGTAGTCATCTTAAAGAGCTCCTTCATCACCTTCAGGTTTCAAGGTTTCGATGAACTGGCGAAATTTTGGTGAATCATGGAGAAGTTGGTCTAGGGTTCCTTGGGCAATGAGTTCACCGGACTCAAGAAAGAAGATTCGGTCAACTTCCTTTAGTACTGAGAGGCGATGGGTGGCGAGAATCCGAGTTTTGTTGGACCAACGCCCTTTAAGAAGAGACTGAATGATCTGGTGTTCGGTGTTCACATCCAAGGCGCTGAGGGAGTCATCCATCAGCACGATCGGGCAGTCGTAATAGTCTGCGCGAGCAATACTGACACGCTGTTTTTGGCCTCCAGAGAGATTGACCCCACGTTCGCCAATTTCCGTATCGAGCTGTTCGGGAAAATAATCACGATCTAAGGGGAATTGTGAGAGTTCCAAGCAGCGGGTGATGCGAGAATCCAACTTATTAGTGACATCGTAGTCGAAAGCAATGTTTTCGCGCAAACTGGCACTCATCACAAATCCTTCTTGGGGAACATAAGAAAAATGTCGGCAGAGTTCGCCATGCGAGGACGAAAGTACATTCCGGGTGTTAATTCTATAAACATCCATTTCGGCGCCAGTTTCGCCCATCAAAGACAACAAAAGAAGAGATTTACCACTTCCAACTTCGCCGACAATGGCGACAAATTCCTGGGGATTCACGGTGAATTGAATATTTTTGAGAAGGTGTTCTGTACCAATTCTAAGGCGCATGTTCTGAACCTCGAGCGCGGGTCCTGCGACCTCCACCGTGGTTTCATCGGCGGAAACACCATGGGGCCAATCGCGGCCTTGATTTTTTAAATTCAAAAAATCGGCAATACGTTTGAGAGAGGTATAGCCATCAAACCCAAACGTAAAAAACCAAGGTAATTGTCGAAAAGGTCGGGTCAAAAAGATTCCGAGAATCCAAAGGAGACTCAGAAGCTCCCCAGGAGTGACTTGGCCACCCCGAACATGGATCAGCACGTAGACAGCCACAATATTGATCAGAAAGGTCACTGTGGATGAAACCGAATTCATGGTTTGTCCGTTCGTGACCATGGCAATGCGATTGTTGGTTTCGTTTTCGCGCATGGCGCGAATTTTGGCTTCGTAGGCCTCGACCCAGCCCAGAATTTTGAGGGCTTTGATGTTGAGGATCCATTCATTGACAAGCCCTAATCGTTCCGCCGCCAGCTGCTTAAAGCGAGTAAAGTAAATGGCCTGGCGGAGTGCGAGAAAACTATTGAATCCAATGACCGCAAACATCACTGTGAGAATCGCAGAGAGAGGCATGTGAAATAAAAGGTGGAGGCCGAGTGGGGCTAAAATAAGCGGGAAAAGCGTGGATGCTCCTGTGGGGAGCGATTGTTCTATGAAAATGGTCGCTCCCATCACGTCGGTGGCATAGACCGCCACCATTTCACCGACAGTTTTTCCTTGTAGACTGTCGGGACGCAGACTCAGTGTCTTTTTATAGATTTGTTCTGAAAGGAGTCGCTGTAAAATAATCGCTTCCCTCATTCCCAAGTAGTTGGCTAAAAAACCCAGAGCCTGCGTGAGCAGCAGGCAACCAAAGGCAAGTGTGACCAATATGAGGGGAGAAAGTTCGTTTTCAAAACCGAAAATTTCGAGGGAAGGAACGGCTAAAAGACGATCAATAAAGTGTTTTTGTAGATAGGGTCCAAGAATACCCAATAGGGCGCCCAAGAAGCTTAGCAAAATGATCACTAAGCGCCATGGCCAGCGGTGAAGCAGAATCAAACGGAATAATTTTTTGACCATAGCCGAGTTTAACGAAGCAAATTTAGGGAGTCAGTTCATTTAAAAAGAAAATAGTCTGAGAAACACCGCAAAACGGAGGTCATAGATGCCAATTTTTCATTCGGAGGTGTTAAACAGGGTTTTAGGTTGTTTCGCGCCAGCCACTATTTGCCTTTGATGTACTCTTCGACCATCCAACGCCGAATGGTTTTGGTCACAGTGGGTTGGATGCCGACAAAGTTTACACTCAATGAGAACTTGCCAGCGTGTTTCGGGTGAACTTTACAGCTTATCACTTTGGCAACGATTTCCCGGATTCCGAATTTTTCGAATTCTGGGATAATAATGGTAAATACATCTCCGGCGTTCAATTCTTCGTCCACAACGACTTTTGCGCCAGCCTCTGAAAGGCCCTCGAGGTCGTAACGGTACGCCAGCTTTACGGGCGAGGTGATGGGGGCGAAATAGAGTTGGTTTTCTTTTGAGAACTCAAGGCCTGTGATGTTGTTGATTTTTTGCGCAACAATGGGCATATCAAGGGGTTTTATAAACACATCGTCATACCCTGAGATGAGGTAATTCTCGAGGTCATTGTTACTAAGGTTGTTGTTGGCCAGTAAAAAGATCTTTAATTCAGCGGGAGCTGTAGATCCGCCATCCATTTCTTTGTAAAGGTTCTGAATCCATTCTTGCGGGAGGGTCGATCCCATAACCGTTTGGTCAATCAGGATAAAGTTGTACTTCGCTTTTTTGAGCATTTCCACCGCTTTAGGGCGATTTTGTGTCAGGCTCATTTTGGGAGGATTGCCGTTTTTATTGAGTTCGCCTTTGAGAAAA
>JBILOD010000078.1:0-10786 GCA_044374645.1 Pseudobdellovibrionaceae bacterium
AGGCCATCTTGTCTTCGACTCCATGAAAAAACTTCTAGAGCAAAGGGTTTCACTACCCCAACTAAAAATGTTTGTGAGCCAGGATCTCACATCCACACTGATCCGAGCGACCGATTTCAAAGACACTGACATCAAAACACTGCGAACAATACTAAAAACAGAAGCCCTTCCCGAAGGGACACTTCATCAAATTGGACACCCGGTATTTCAAGAGGATGTTCGAGAAACCTCAATTAAAGATCAAACCACCATCGTGCCACTCTTGATTCTCACCTTGGCCCTATTTTTATTCTTCTGTTTCCGTTCTCTAAGTACGGTGCTGGTGTGTCTTGCGATCACAACCCTCAACTATTCACTCACCGCGGTGTTTGCCGTATGGCTTGAGGGCAGTATTTCGCCCTTTGGCAGCTTGGCCATGCTACTCGGCTTCATCATGACCATCACTGATATCACCCACATTTTGATGGAAGACGAAACAAATCAAAGTTTCTGGCCTTCGTTTTACAGCACTGGTACTACGATGGCAGCGATGGCGAGCTTAACATTTTCCCCTATCATGGCCATTCGGAACTTTGGCTGGATGGGAATTATAGCTACACTCACTGGATTTGTGCTTTCGTTTTACTGGCTTCCTCGCACCATGAAGGTTTTTGAAATTTCCCCTCAGATTTCACCCTTGTTTGGCCAAGTCACCAAACCTCTTTATCAATTTGTGCACCGCTGGAAGCTTCCGCTTCTGGTGGGCTTTGGAATATTCTACGGAGCCACTCTCGCCTTCACGCACCAACCTCCAATTGATGAAAAGATGGCCTCACAATTTAGCGACGATTCCTCCTTCTCTAAGGCCATTCATACTTTGAAGGAGAGATTTCGATTTGAAGGTGATCTAGAACTCATCTATACCCCGCTGACCACAAAGGTCGGTGATCTTCGCGCCTGGTATGAAATGGATAAAACGATTGCGACGCAGCTGGACTCCATAGGCAACACGGAAGGAGTTCGTTCCCTTTCCCGAATTTTTTCACAACAAACCATCAGCGATTCCTTGCTCTCTGAAATGGATCAATTGGGTGTTTTAAAGCAATTCAAGCCTTACTTTTATAACGAAGGCCGAATCACCCTGCTCCTTAAAGACAGCTCCTATGCCACAATGGCAGAGACGGTCGAACAGATTGAGCTAAAACTCTCTCCACTGAAAGCTTCGATCGCCAGCTACCACCTCACTGGGTACTCTTATCTGCGTTTCAAGACCTTTCAAAAACTGGCCAACACACTCTCGAATTCGCTCCTCTGGTCTGCACTCGGTATTTTCCTCTGCATTTTTGTGATGCTAAAATCCGTTAAACTCTCATTGTTGGCCCTCATTCCCAACCTTCTGCCGCTTCTAACGATTCAGTTCGCCTTTGCATTGACGGGTTATAGCATGAGTTTTTATTTAGTGATGATGAGTGTAATCATCATCGGGATTTCCGACAATGATACGATCCACTACTTTTACCAATACAAAACACGCACCACTGAGCCTATTGAATCCATTTTACAGCGGGTGGCCCCACCCACCATTGTGCTGAATGTGGCTTTTATTATTTCTTTCTCATTCCTGATTCTGTCTGGATTTAAGCCTTTTCGCGAGGTTGCCTTAGGCTCCATACTCACTTTTGTGGTCGCACTGCTATCGGACCTTTTACTTACCACCGCAGTTTTAATCATGACAAGGAAACCACCAAACCATGCACAATGCTGATTTTAATGACCTCCCCTTTCACATTGATGATGACCGAACCTCAGGGGCGAAGCGCGTTACCTTGAGAATTCCCAAAGATCTTTCATTCTTTCAGGGCCACTTCCCCGGTTTTCCAGTTCTCCCCGGAGTGATTATTATAGAGTTGTCGTTATTTTTTGCGAACAAGCTCAATGCCATTGGGGGCACTTTACTTAAGAGTGTCTCTAAAACAAAATTTATTCACCCTGTGTTTCCCGAGGAGGAAGTGACGATCAAATTGGAGCATAAGGCCGAAGGCCACTATAAGGCCTCTTGGGAAAAGCCCTCTGGCCAAGCTCTGGCCACCATTGAGTTTTCTTTAGCGAGGGTTCAATGAGCAAACTGTGGAGTCTTCTCTGCTTTAATAATTCGAAGTTCAATGTAAGACTATTAGCGTTTCTATGGAACTTCTGGTTCCCATTCTTAGGCACTGGCATTCGTGTTCTGGAAATACAGCCGGACTTTTCAATGATGTACGTGAAGCTGGCGCATCGATTCTGGAACATCAATTACCTCGGTTATCACTATGGGGGGTCCATTTATAGTATGTGTGACCCGTTTTATATGGTGATGTGGCAGCGAATTCTGGGCAAAGAGTGCTTCGTCATTGATAAAGCCGCAAAAATCGAGTTTCTTTCTCCGGGAAAGGGAGATCTTTTTGTGCGCTTTGAACTTTCCAAGGCCGATATTGATGAAATTAGAGAGCGTCTACGGATCGAGAAAAAATTTGACTGGCATCGAATACTTTCAATTGAGGACAACGACGGAAATAAAATTGCGCAAGTTGAGAAGGTATTAAGCCTTCGCCGGCGCCACAATTAATACTAAGGAGGACTCGAAATCATGAAATCTAAATTCACTCTAAAATGCCACAAAGGACAATCCCTGGTTCAGACCTTAGTGAGCATTGGCATAATGGCGATCGTCATGGCGGCTTTTGCGACAATGCTCACCAACCAACAGAGGGAAACCACCGCTTTATCTGAAAAACTTGTGAAGTTGGAATTGAAGAACTACCTAATGACGTTGACTGCAGATGGCTCGCTTTGTCCGTATAAAGCTGGGGTAGCAGCACCAAAGGTACTCTCAACAACAACGAACCTAGCAATCAGTCAGCTTTATCTTGGCTCCGCAGCGGCTGCCCCAGTGGTGATAGAAGTTGGCGCTGCCTACTCACCAGAAGCTCGCAACCTAATCCCTGCACAGATGAGATTAATAAACATAGAAAATCCTGAACCAAATTATTTTCGTGCCACCTTAGAGGTGGTGTTTGATGAGAACCTCTTGATCCGAGGGCTTGAAAGAATTCGAGTGCCCGTCTTTTTTGCTACAGATGCCACAGACCTCATGAATAGTTGTTTAGGAGAGTCTGTGACTGGCCTACCTCTTTATCGACTAACCCGATGGGCAGGTGCAGATGGCGATGTAAATACGGCAGCAGCACCGAGCTGCCCTCTTGGGTACACCCTGATCAACTGGGTTCCCGTTTCTTCATACGATAACTGGTCAACCGTAGGAATTTGCCAACTTCAATGAAATCCGGCATAGGCACTGAATCAAAGAGCTGTGATTCCCTTCGAACTTCTATCTACGACCACTCGAATGTCAGGTGGTCCCATTCACTTTTGGAGCAACATTGAACCAATCAATATTTAAACAATATAACTCTTCACTCTTCGAATCATCCATGATTGTAACCACTGCCTCTGACAACTCCAGCAAAGCTTTTCGAATTCTCAGAGCATCGCGCTCTGTGAGTGTTGCTGGAATTGTAAGAAAAAATTCTGAGGGCAGTAATTGCCCCATTCGTTCAAATCCTTTAATGCGCCAGTTCTGATGGTGGCGCCCAACGAGAGGCGATGATGATGGGAGATGGGTCGCAGCAGGCCCAGGACGAATCATTCCTCCGGTGTTTACACACAACCCCGTCTCCAATAAAAATTCAAGTGCACTGTGCACTACCGACAATGGCAGTGAGAGTCTTCTTGCGATTTCATCAGGAGTTTGATGACCCGCAATCGAAGTCATTAATTTAATCGCGGTGATAAACCAATAAGAGTAAAAGTGGGCATTGTCTTCTTCGCTCAGTGTGCGATCGGACCGCACTCTCGCCGACAATGATGCCGCTTGCTCTCTGAGGCGAACTAAGTCGCGCTGACACTTTTCTTTGGCGGATGAAGTCCCAGCTCTAGCGAGCTGGACTAAACAAATAAAGTAGTCCGCCTCCAAATCTGTAAGCCCTAAAAATGAAACCAATCCACAAGCTTGATCAAAAGTTAAATCCTTTAGTCCATTAAAAATCTGACTGACCATACTCGTATGAATGTTTAGGTGTTCGGCAATACGACTGTAGTGTCCTCGATGAGATTTTCCGGATTGGCTCCCCAGGAACTTAAGGCGAACTCGCACAATCTGGCGATAATCAACGACATCAAATAGATCCATAACCACCCATTATTATTTAATTTTATTGCGTATATTAACTATTGGTAAACAAACTGATTAATTTTTTACCAAAATTATGAGGAAAGTCTAGCGCACCATGTCGTATGTTGGCCTGGCATTTGAACCTAACCCATAACCCGAGGAGTTTTTTATGAAAATCCGGTTCATCAATTTAACCATAGCCCTGGCCCTAGTAATGATTTTAGGCCCTTTCATAACAGGCCCATTAACGGCCTTTGCAGGTGATCGCGCTGGCGGAGGTGGCGGTAGCTACTACAAAGGAGTTCCACTCGAGGACCTGGCACAAGATCCAAAAAAGTTGCCAGCCTACAGTGAACATATCGCTCCTATTATGAACAAACTTGCCAAAGATCAAAGCGTTCTCTGGCTTACCTTTGAGATGATCCTAAGCGCAAAAACTTGGTACTTCGTTCCTGGGCCCCTGGAACAGCTCCCCAAAGGAAGCACTGGTGCGCCGATCTCAGTGAACGATGGAATTCAACACTTCTACCGAGAGGTGTGGGTTGATACCGATCTGTTTAATAGTTCCGAAATGACCACTAAAAGGCAGGCTCTGATGATTATGCATGAACTCTTGATGGGCCTGAAAATTTTGAGGTTCGATTCCGACAAGTTCATTTGTTTGTTTCTCACCACAGTTCCTGAGTCCTGTGATGGAATCGGAGAGGCGCCCCCCTTCCACGATAAACCTCTTGCTGAACTTATTAAGCCTCGAGACTATGTGGAGATCCGTCAAACCGGTCGCCAGTTTTTCAATAATTTTGATTCAATGTCGACTGATGACATCAATGAGATGATGGCGGCAAATCACTTTTCTCTGCGCAGCTATGAATTTAAGTCCTCTAAGACCTATAAACAAATTTCCTTCAAGGATCTTTTGGAGACCATCCAAGCTGCCAGCCTCAGCCAACGTCTGCCAAAGTATTCTTATTCAGAGGATACACTGGCTGATTTGTTTAAGAATTGGATGAAAACTTCGGTACCACCAAGCACTCCTCTGCTTTGGGAACCCTCCGGCAAATGCTCCATCGCGTTTACAAACTTAACACCTGAGAGTGTCGAGGTGCAATTGAAGGTCAATGGTCAACCCCAGCTTCAACTGAAACTGATCAACCCAGAAGACACGAACTCAACGGGTGCGCGCACAATATTAGAGACGTCACTGACACAAGATTGGACCTATTCAAAGAACTACGAGGTGGCCCTTCACGATAAACAACCGTTGTTTTCAAAAGATCACCCGGCCCCAAAACCTGGAGATACCTATCAAAGTGTTCGCTTCAGTCTCGGTTACGCGACTCCCTTGAGACTCAACGCCCTCCGTTTTTCAAAATACGTCTGTATCAGCGAAGGCTGTCAAACTTGGTCAGAAGTAGAAGGCTCAGTCTACATGTGTTCGACCCAGCCATTTATTACCATACCACAAGACTATTAGGCAAATTTGCTGGTGCGATTCAATCATTCCCCGCATAGAGAGAATGGCGATCTGTTGTTAGAAGTGTCGTGCCCGCAGCCAGGTGTCAAAAGGGTAGTCAGGATTTTGAAAGGGGCCATTGCTAGTGGGAATGGTCCTTGCACTTGATCTTTCTAGACCATACCTAGAAGGCAGTAATTAATGACACGACCATACTTAAACAATCCCAATTTGAGACATGCGCATCTGGCTACAAATCTGGCCAGCGCACTCGGAAAAATGTTCGTTGTATTAATGCTGTTTTTTGGTTTTGGGAAAGCTTCGGCTGAAAACCAGAACACCTCCCCCACACAAAGCTCACTCATCTTGACTCACTTTATGTTCACACAAGTTATTCAAAGCTATATTGAGGATGGCGACCGATACATCATTGAAGATCTGGCGGGCAATAGTGAGCGTAGTTATGAGTTTATATTAGAAAAGAAATTCTTCGTCGCTTTTTTGAAACGATGGCAAGAGGTTATCAGTCAACCATCAAACAACTTTCACTCCTCGATCGATGTCTTTCACTCCATACTTAGTGAACCTGGGTATCTCAGCGACAATGCCTTTTACTTGTTGAAAACGATTGGCCTCTCGAAAGATTTTAAACCACCGTTGGACCATCATCTCATGATCTCAAGTGGACCAGTCGTAGACCTCGGTAGGCGTTCCTACGAAACCCTAAACAATCTTGGTCTCCACCCCTACGAAGAGTATGCCCTCGACTTGGGTTATGCTCGTAGCCCTCTCCTCATGCGGATTCTCGCCAGTGAAAAGGAACTCAGTCCAGAAAAAAGGGCCTTAGTATTATTAGATGAATTGGCTCGTTTTATGGCGTATGAAAAACGCGACCGAAAAACTATCATTTGGCTGACGGCGTATTTTCTCAGAGACACATCATCAACGGTGCGAGAAAAAGCTCAAGCCGTATTGGCAAATATTGATAGCAATGAGATTGTGGACTCCTTGGCCGATTTGCGATGGTTGATTATGGGAGGTTCTGCTCTTTTGGCCCAAGCTTTTCGAACTGAGGTTCTTGCTGGAGTTTATTATCTGCAAAACTCTGCTTTGATTCAAAAAATTTTAGGTTGGACAAAATATTTTAGTAGCCGATCCATTGTGATGACAAAAACACTTAAGGACTATTCCAAAATAGCGTTAATGAGTGTTCAACGATACATTTCGGTTCTTCAACCCGAAACAAAAGCGGCCACCGCTTCGGTGTTTACTGCTATTGCGGGCCATTGGTATGTCTACAAGTCAATCGGTGGTGATGAACCTGATCCTTTATCGACTCTACAGACTGAACTCAATCAGAGTCTTGCAACCCTTGGTCTGCCAGCTGATCCTTTAAAAGCTCAGAGCACCCTCACTAGTTATGGCGCTGATAATGAAACTAGCACAGGCCATGGCATTAGCCCCGCCGAAGAAGTAAAACGTTACCAACTTGACCGCTATTTGACAAAGTCACCTTACTCCGGCCTGCACCAGTTCGACCCTCTTCCTCTGTCGCTTTTAAATGAAGTAGAAAAATTCAACCTCGTGGACCAATCAAATCTAACTGATCGAGCGAGAAACCTACTTGCCCAAAATCAGTTCAAATTGGATGGGCAGTTCGATTACAAAGGTTACTTCCTACAACAAGAATACAATCAAATGCTGCATGAAAGTCGAATTCGTGACCTACGCCTTATCTCAATGGCTGCCTTTGTCTTAAACAAGCGCATTTCTGAAATTCGCAATATGCTCCAGATCAATGGCACCACCAACTTCAATCAGCTCAATTACGATGATTGGCGCGCAGCCATCCAAAAGGTCCTTGCGTTACTCAATAAAAATCATACGGCCTATTACAGCGCTGATAGCCGATCGCTTTTGCGTGAGGCTTTGGGCGAAGGTGGCAACTGTGTCGCTATTGCACTATTGCAATTTTCTGTTCTTGCACCGGTGTGGGGTAGCGGAGATTGGGAACTCGGAGTCGTGTTTCCCCCTCAGCACATGTTGCTAGCGGCCTTTAACCGAAAATTAGGTCTGGTCGTTGAGCTGGATTCGATGTCGGAGAAAAATCTCACTGATTATCCGTATGATATTCTACACCCACACCTACTGGTGGCTTCTGCGATGGGACCCGTTTTGGCTATTGATTATGTGATGAGAAAAGCAGAGGGCTCGACGACACTACAAAGCTGGCAAGATGAAGTCGAAAAGAATGGTCTATCCTTCAAACCAAGTAACCTATTGAAGAAGGGCGTTGATAAAGTAAAAGCCTCTATCAAAAATCAAGTTGCGAATGTTGCGGCATCAATCATTCATACCCCATCGCTGAGACCCTCTGAATCCAATACCGAAAATCCTCAATTTGCTTTGGATTTAATTGGCACTGGCCAGAAATCACCAAAATCTTCTACCTTTGAACAATGGGGAACTAAAATAGGTCAGTAAATACAAGATGCAATAATGAAGGCGTCAAATGATAAAGATTCCGATTCTTGGGAAGATTTCTCTTCGAAAATGAGCGACTTTGGGCTGACCCATTTCACTGATATACCCTTTTCGACCATTGTGGTTATCCAGCATTCAATGCCAAAATCAAGAATGACAACCCCCATTCTAAAAGGAAGACTGGGCTATTTTAATTTTCAATTGATGACAGGCCATTCACCCCATTCATTGCATATAGAACTCTATACGAATAAAGACCAAAAACAAATTCTATCTAGCATGCCACCCGAAGAGGTCTTTAAGTTACTTCTTTTAGGACTC
Source organism: Pseudobdellovibrionaceae bacterium (assembly GCA_044374645.1). GTDB lineage: Bacteria > Bdellovibrionota > Bdellovibrionia > Bdellovibrionales > Bdellovibrionaceae > CAUJGP01. The sequence goes on from JBILOD010000078.1 coordinate 8,448, forward strand.
CAAGAGCAAGGTCAAGCATTGGGACAAGTGTTTCAGAAGGAGTTTGGCGAGGTGTTCTCTGAATTTCTCAAAGAATCTAAAAACTCCAATCACGCCGGCCTGATCAGCAACAACAAAAAGCTCGATAAACTCAACCATTGGCTTGCAGAGGCTTTTGTCTTTGAGCAGAACCTTGATGCACTCGCTGATTATTATAATGGAGATATATACGTTAAAGAATCAGAACGGAGCGAGGCCCATCGAGTAATCAATCAGTTTTTGGAAAGCATCGGATATCCGAAAAACACTCCATTCGTGGCTCAGAATGGTAATGGTGATACTCAAATTATCTACAAACAAAGAGCGGCCATTTCCGTCGACATACTGAAAACAACTCTACTACGAGGCCCCGAAAACGCTGAAAATCAACCTTTGCTTATGGGCAATTTTCAGTCTCAGTTTTTGATGGACAAAATATTTTCAATTTATGCTCCTGACGCCTATCCAATCTCTACGACACCCACAAGAGTTGTTTATAATCCAGAGACGACTGAGTATGAATTCTTTAATGTGAACGAAGAAAAACGCTGGCGCCCCGCCATTTACAATGGAAAGCGATGGACTGAAACCATCGCTTTAATGCCCAAGAACACCCTTCGGAGCACTGGATTTGGCGTGCTTGACTACCTCAAGGAAGATCCTAAAGAGGTCCGAGCCAATTTACTGTTACTATTAGCTCGCATTGGCAACAGAGTAAAATCGAATCACCGAATGTTTATTGAAACGGCCTGGAAAAATTTGGCTCAGTTGGCCTCTCAATGGGAATTTGAACTTCCCCAGATTCAGTCAACCCCATGTCACACACCCTCGCTCGTTGAGCTACAGGGAATCAGTCTGCCGAGATTTGATAAGGCCAAATGTCGCTCTTTAAATCAAAAGGAGCGGCGAGACTCTGTTCCCCTCATCTGCGAACAAACGCCCACTGTCGAAAAATCATTAAGTCGTAATGGCCCCCTTTGCCAAACCCAAAATCAGTCAGTTAATTTTAGAGTAACGTATTCACCCAAAGAAAAAGGTCGCATACGTAACAGCGCAAAAGAGACAATTCCGCTGGAAAGCTTTTTAGCACTTTTCTCATCTCCCTATGGGGATGGGTCTCTCTTTGCAGAAATGGCGCATAAAACAAAATCCCTGGCTGTTCTTCCCTCCATTTTGTATATCGCCAGATTAGGCAAAGAAGGTCAGTTTTCTCAATCCTTGGCCGAACACCTTATTAAACATAGGGATTATTACAAAACATTTTGGGCTGCTGAAATCCAAGGACTTTGCACTGCCGTCAATATCCCAGCGAATAAACACATCTTTAGACTTCAACTGGAAGCGGGCCAAGTGTGTTCCACCATCCATGCGGTCCAACCCGTGAAAACCTCAACCCCCACCCCTTCGGATCATGGCGGTGATTGAACTACCTTTTCAATCAACTATTGTCAGGCCCCATGTTCATCTGCAATGATCACAGTGACAGGCCGTAAACCGATTTGTAATCATTCAGAGGGGGTCCTATGAAACAATTATTGTTGAGTTTTTCGATCTTGATCACAAGTGTTTTTCAGGCACAGGCCAATTCAACCTTTGTTGAAAAAGAATACCATCATATTCGCCAGCAAGGCTGGGTTCATGTTCGCTGTGATGACGGTTTTAGTCAGGATTATGGCACCTTTTGGTGCGAAAGCGCTTATTTGAGCCCCTCTGGCGCCGCAACGTTTAAGACGAGCAAACGTCCAGGACTGCATCACGTTGCACTTGTGGTTGAAAATGCCGAAGGCACATTGAAGGATTCCTGGCGCTTAAACACCTTTAATGGCAAAACCTTTCTACCCATTCCTTTGGCAGGAGCGGGCGGAATTTTAGCCCTTGGTCACAATCATATTGCTTACTCGGTCGAAACTAAACAAAACCAAGTTTTAGAAACGGGAGCCTTCGAAACTCACGTCGATCAGCCGCCCGTGCGTGAATGCAGACAGATTTGGGTTAATTCATCGAACCTCTTCGATTGCCGCACCTCTGCCTATGCTTGCCGGCAGTTAGATTATCCTCGTTCGGAATGCGAACGCTAATGGTCCAAAAGATTTTAACCGATGATAAAAAAAGAGGCCCAGAAAAACTGCGCCTCTTTTTTAAAAAAATACATGAACTCAATTGCTTTATTTAGATTCTAATCAATTTTTATTTTTCGTTCGTTTCTTCAGACTCACCCGCCGCATCTGCAGCAGGTTTTTCTTTGAGCAAGTACGTGTCCTGAATCGCTCGACTCTCGGTGACGGTACCTTTTTTTCCACCACCGCGCATTTTACGCAAAG
>JBILOD010000436.1:0-3856 GCA_044374645.1 Pseudobdellovibrionaceae bacterium
CTGGTTCTGAGTTGGTTGATGTCATGAAAAAACAAGCCACCCGTTTTGGAACCCGCTTTTTGACGAAGAATGTGACCAAGGTTGATTTTAATCACCGTCCATTTAAGATCTGGGTGGGTCAACAGGAGTACCTAGCAAAAACAGTCATTATCTCCACTGGTGCCAGCGCTAAGTACCTAGGTATTCCTTCAGAAAAAGCCTATATGAATAAGGGCGTCTCTGCGTGTGCGACCTGTGACGGCGCTTTCTTTAGAAATCTCGAGGTGGCAGTGGTTGGCGGAGGTGACACCGCCATGGAAGAGGCCCAATTTCTCACGCGCTTCGCGAGCAAAGTTTATGTGATTCACAGACGTGATTCATTCAGAGCTTCAAAAATTATGGCCGAAAGAGTTTTGAATCACCCAAAGATTGAGGTGATCTGGAACTCGGAAGTCACTGAGGTTCTTGGCGACGGACGTGCGGTTCACAGCTTAAAACTGAAAAATGTAAACACCAAAGTAGATTCTGAACTAAAAGTTCAAGGACTCTTTCTTGCGATCGGTCATAAACCGAACACCGGTGTATTTAAAGAGTTTATTCATTTACACGATAATGGTTATATTAAAACTGTACCTGGGACTTCACGAACGAACATTCCAGGTGTATTTGCCGCGGGCGATGTTCAGGACCATGTTTATCGCCAAGCGATCACTGCTGCTGGCACAGGATGTATGGCGGCCATTGATTGCGAACGTTGGCTTGAAGATCAGGAACATTAATCTGACCAATTGCTCTAAGGGGGCATAGCAACACGGAGGGGCTATGAAGAAAATAAACACCAGGGATTTAGTTGAAAGAATTGAGCGCATTACGCGCGCAAAAATGGCCCACCAAGAGGTCGTCCCCTTGGGATCCTTTCGAGACCTTAAAAAGAAAATGGATCCCAAAGTCATTCTTGTTGTCGAAGATGATGAGACAATGCAGGCGGCATTGAAGCGCATTCTGGAACAAGACGCTTATCTCGTTAAGATGGCCTCCGATGCTACTGAGCTTGCCCGCGTCCTCGACGACAAAGCCATAGATCTTCTCTTATTGGATATTGGCCTCCCCTGGATTGATGGCTTCGAGCTTGGTCAAATTCTAAAAGAGCATAAAGATCTACGCCATATCCCTTTGGTGTATATTTCCGGCCATGTGACTGAGGCTGACCTGAAGAAAGCTTTTGAAATTGGGGCCAATGAATTCTTTCAAAAACCCTTTGATCCGGAAAAGCTTCGCAATACCGTAAAACACCTAATGAACCAACCACAAGGGCCTAATCTTTCACGTATTTGATTGGCATCTAATTTGAAGAGCCACCCATTCATGGCTCTTCGAAGATATTCATTGTTCATTTATTTTACAGCTGCGCTCATTTACGTCTGCAATTTGGCGTGGAGTTCTGCCGATAATTGTCAATTTGCTCTGAATGGACCAGTTCCGACAAGTTTTCAGAAAAATCAGAATCTTTATCGACCTAGGCTCTGTTGCGATAATGTTTACTATTGGATCGAAAAAATAAAGGCAGAATATCCGCAGTTCGATCTGAATCAAATAGAAGTACTTTATATCTATTCTCGCTGGAGCAGAGAAACAACCTACCTACATGGATTTAACTACTTCACTCCGCTATTAGCCCGTATTGGGGGTCCTTCATTTTGGGGATTTCACACTATTTTAAAGTACCAAAATCATATTTTCGACTTCGACTACTCCCTCGATCCTGCCGCACTTCCAGTGACTGATTATTTTAAATCAATGTTTGGCGCGCATTGGAATTTCGTGGATGGAAGCTGGAAGTACCAGGAGATCCGTCAAAATTGCCGTGATTGCGATATCGATCTTCCCGCTGGTGCTCAATTGCAGTTTCATATTCGGGCGATACCAGCACCAGTCTATTTGAATGAATATTTACCTTCTCAGGTTCAACAACTTCAATACAAAACTAAAAACTATAATTATTGGCTGACTACGGATAAGGAGTTTCCAGATAGATTACTGAGTGAATACCTTTGGCCCTATAACACCAATTACTAACGACGCACGGGAAGAGGTGCAGGTGGCATAAAACACACCAACCTGCATTCCTAGTCCTTATTCTGCCTCACAAGTATTGATTTCAGATAATAACTCTTCCTCTTGGGCGAACAGACGATTTTTCTTATCTTCCATATCCCGAATTTTATCCCGCAACTTCTGTTCCTCAAGAGCCACCATTTGGCCTTTTTCATCATAGCCAAACTTATCTGCTTCAATCTGACCCAGCTCTTCATCTTTCAGAACCATCGCACGGGCCACTTTTGGCTTTTGCTTTTTCTTGGCCATACATTCTTCATACCGACCGTAGATTCCGCGAGTTCCAAAACGGCGGCTGCCGTAAAGTTCATCTTGTTTTTTACGAACCTGATAGGAAACGTCCTTAAGATAATCAGTGAGCTTGGTCTTTTTTTGAATAATCACTTCTTCGTCTTTGTTGACTCCCAAAGTTTCTTTTTGGTTAATCGCTTCTGATTTTTCAACCGTTGTGGTAATTTCCTGAGCCTTAATGTCAGCATCTTTTTTTGATTTAGACGAACACCCACAGACTGATATTAGGGCAACAATAAGTATCAAACTATATTTTTTCATTTTAAATACCTCGCAAAATTATACGTTTATTTTCCGGTTTCACTATAGGAAGGAAAGGGTTTCGCTGTCGCGGTCCCTTGTTCTGGATTTTTTAATTTCAGAGAACAATTCTTGATTTCAATATCAAACCATTCTTCTTGATTTTCATAGGTTTGTTTATAATCTTCAAATCGTTTGATACGTGAAGTGATTTCTTCTTCTGATAAAATCACGAGATTCTTCTTTTCATCGATTCCAGCTTTTTTCTTTGGGGCGCCGAGCTTGGTTAACAGTACTTTTTCTGGCAGCTCAACCATACCCCACTTACCGGTTGTTTTCTTTTGCAGCTCTGTCATGCAATTTTCAAGAACGCCGAACTTACCAACATTGCCATAGGATTTGTTACCGTAAATGGTTTCCTCACTGGTATATACTTGGCGCTCAAGCTCAAGCAAATAATCAACTAATTTTATTTTTTCCTGAATGACTGTATCGCCGGATTCAGATTTGCCAATGGCGGTTGTTGCATTGATGCGAGCCTGATCTTCCATCTCGGTCTCTACGGATTCCAACTTCTTTTTGGAAGAACAAGCTACGAAACTGGCGGCGAACATAAATAGAAATAGTTTTTTCATCATTAACCTCACTAAAGTTTGCTTTATCCATCTCCATGATAGGTGTAGTAGACCAAGCTATGGCAAGTGAAATTAATTTGGACTAGCGGGACAGCGAAATATACAAGCCACAAGGAGTTAGTTTATGGCATGGCAATAAGCCCTGATTCAACTTTCTTTAATCCGGACTGTTGCCCAAAAGACACAAATCGATACCCATGATCGTAGTCAATGGGTCTAGAGCCACCAAAGTGATTTGCAATTTTAGCAACCATTTGATTACGTACTTGGCGAGCGCGAAGGATTTTTCGAGTCTGAAGAAACATACCAAAATAGACTCGCCCTTGTGCTGTATTGATAAAGCCCGCCAATGCGACCGCATGCGCAATTGTTCCTGTTTTGGCGACCACTGATCCACGTAGAGGAGCTTGCTCATAGACACCCATAAGAGTGCCGTCATCCACCCCTCCAACCATCATAACATCCGGCAGGTCCATTTTATGTTTAGATAAAATTTTGGCCATGTCCATCATGATCCTAACAATCGTTCGGCAAGAAACTGACGTGTCAGCACGCTTTCCCTCCACCGTGGTGGGTAACCCAGAACCCGTAAATAC
>JBILOD010000439.1:0-3839 GCA_044374645.1 Pseudobdellovibrionaceae bacterium
AGGATAGATGTCGATCAGTCGCTCCATTTCATCTAAAAGCAAACTTCGAACACTGGCCCCTAATCGACGGGCAATCAATGAGGACTGATTTAAATAGACACCGCTCATTTTTCTAAGAGCCACGAGCGAATCTGCCATCACTTTACGATCTTTTTTAAAAGCCGCAAAACGGACCGTTAAAATCTGCAATTTCAAAACGGCAAGCACATCACTCAAGGCATTGGGATCATCGCCCTTATTATAATAACAGGAAAACTTCTCTAAACTTTCAGCATTGACTTGAAAAAGCTCTTTAAGCTCTCGCTCCTGGGGATCTGGAATCCAAGACGCCGCATGCTGCAACAATTGAAACTGAGTTTGAATTTCGTTGGTATTATGTAAACTTGGGCACGCCAGACCGACCGGCGCCGAAAGGGTTGACGCCGCCAACGCGAACCATCCGAAATATCTAAGGACACCCGATCCATGAGTCTTAAGTTCCATTCTGCGAATCCCCGTGCCCCCAAATTTTGAGGCATCCTGCCACAATTCTATGGAAAGGAGGGTGAGCGCTCTAGTCGTAAGTCGCACGTGAGCTTAAAACACGACGATCGTCTGGGTTAGTAATTCATCACGATCGCACGATCGCCAATTTACGGGCCATAAAACTCTGAAAAGAGCCCAGTACCGTCACTCAATTTGCATTTATCTCTCATATTAGCTTAATTTATGGCTTCTAGCCTGTTTAAATTCGAGCTGAACGACTCTTTAAGCAACACCCACAAGTTTCAATCTTCCACCATTTCGGTCTCTGAATTGCAGATTACCGGGTAGCAACAGGTAAGGAAGATAGGATCTTCTCTTGAAAGGAACGTACTATGATAAACTTCAACATCCAATTTCTCAAAACAATGATCAAAAGCCTCATCATACTTTCGGCTTTTGCCTCTACGACTTTTGCTCAAACGGGATTTGATCAAAATGTCTACTGCAATTTTCCACAACAATTGCAGAGCGATGAACAAACCCCTTCGAATGATCCGGTTGGCCCCGACGAAGTCCAACCTGAATTTCCAAATCGCCCCACTCCGGGGGTCGGTATTGATGGAGCGGGTTCAGAATTCCAGCGCCGTGATAACGGCAGCGGCTGGGATGGTGGTTGTGATATTGGCAGCTCTTGGAATGGCATCTAAGAGAAAGATGACCAGCTATCAAATATGAAAACTAACGAGAGGCCGCTGCCTTTTGGCGGCCTCTACGAAGAATGGTTACAACAGCCACATAGACCAAGTGAACAAAAATAAAGGCTGATACATATTCAACGCCTCCTGCGCCAAACCCGTAGGAGTGCAATCCGGCCCCCAAAACATAATTCACACCATACCAGGCCATAATCACCAAAGAGAATGTGATCACTGCAGAAACGAGCATTCCGTAATCACGAATCATCCCATTAATGCGTCCATGAAGAACAGCAACATACCCAAGTAGCGCAATCAAAGCCCAAGTTTCTTTTGGGTCCCAACCCCAGAAACGACCCCACGAGTAATCTGCCCAAACACCACCCAAAATAATTCCAGCAGCCAAGAGCACAACACCTATCTGGAAAGATCGATAGATACCAGAGACGATCGTCTTAATTCGTTCCGTCCACTGTTCTTCTCCTCTTAAAACATAATAAAGCCCCAGGTCCCCAAGGAAGAACGCGACAAAAAAAGCGGAATAGCTAATGGTGATCGTTAATACGTGCACGGTTAGCCAAAAGTTGCTGCGCAATACGGGCTCAAGAGGCTGCAAGGTTGGGTCAAGAATCGTAGGGGCCATATCCGTTAAAATTAAACAGAAAGTAGCCACTATCGGCCCAGCCAAGAGTGTCACTCCAAAGCGATAAAACTTTTCAAGAATCATCGAGAAGAGCACAGCCCCCCAACTCACCCATACCACGGTTTCAAACATATTTGATACTGGTGGACGCTCAGTAAGGTACATTCGGAGACCAAATCCATAACTGTGAAAAAACCAACCGATGATCGTGAACAACCACACACCCATGAAAAACCGCGGTCGTTTCGCCGCCCAACCTATGATAAAGAACAACACAGCCACCAAGTAAAATCCCCAGGCCCAACGAAAGGGATTCAACTCATTGTATTGAACTTCTAATTGCAAAAAGGAATCCTCTGGGTAGAGCGCAAGATTCTCAGCGCGCGCCGCCGTCTTAAAATCAGCGACCGCCTGCTGGAACTCCTTTGTTGCTGTTCCATTGGACTCAGCATCAGTCAAAGCGCCCAAAAAGGATTTTGTGAGCTTCATAAACAGCTCTTGTTTGCCAGCATCTGCATCCGCGAGCGCTAGCCACTTCGTTCCCTCTTTCGGAGGCCATGGCGCTAGCCAATGACCGGCAGTGATCGCCTTATAGGTCCAAATTTGATTTTCTAACCGTTGAAGCGCTTGAAAGTAGGGGTCCAATTTATCTTTGGCTTCTCGACGAGCCGAAAGATCTTGCATTAACAATGGCAAGCGATCAGAACTCATGATTTCAGCAATAGAAAAATAGCGTTTTTCTTTGGTAAAGCGCAGGGCCTCTTTGACACCCGAATGCTGAATTTCAAAGATCTCGCGTTTTTCCCAGGTCTCCGGAGCCAACATGATCGTGAACATGACTTCGTAGGCAGGTTTCTTTTCGTAGGTTGATTTGCCGTAAATCGCCGCCAAAGCCTCCCTGGCCAGGGTGTCGTAGGGCTTGACGCGCCCATCAGCCTGAACCGCAATGTCTTTCATGGCCACGGTCGTGGCTTGCACACCGATAGAACCAAGAGTGGCCCCCAGTAAAATTTCGATCAACATCCAATAGCGAAGAAATACTTTAAACATGAAACACTCCTCTAAACCTGTTGCTTCTTCTGACGTTGTTTAAACCAAAACAAATAGATAATTCCCAAAACCATCAGGATTGAGCCCAAATACTTCAAACCTCGTCCTGGATCTTTGTTGACAGACAAGATAGAGGCAATAGGTTTTCCTGTGCGTGGGTCTTCCTGAAAACTGGCTTGATAGAATGTGAATCCCTTGTACTGTAAGGGTTCATTCATGGAGATTTTGCGTTCTCCCAACCCAGGAACTTCCACTAAGCTTTCATAGGCCATCGCACGCCGAGTTCCTTGATAATGACCAATCGAGAAATCCTTGAGATGCAATTCCTCGCCAATATCCACCTGTTTCTGGCCGTATTTTAGAATGTAGGCCCCTTCCGGGGTAAAAAATCGCACGATGTCATTGAGCTGTGCCCACTGAGTCTTATCGCGAAATTTGACAAGAACCGCAGAGGTTGTCAGTGCACTTGGCCGCTCCTCAGCTTTGACTTCCCATTCGCGGTGCACTTTTGGAAGAAGTCGCAAAACCTTGAATTTAAATCCCATCCATGGCAAGGCGATCTCATCACCCTCAACCATGATTCCGGTCTGAAATGGTTTTGCATCTTCTTTTTTATAAATGGCGAATTTGAGTTTGGTGATTGTTTTTTCAGAGGATGCTTTCGGACTTTCGGTCAGCGCCTCGAGTGCCAATACGTTGGAGCCCGACATAGGAATTTCAGTGGTACCGAGCACCATTTGCAGCGGACCAAACTCCGAAAACGATTTTTTTCCGGCTCGATTTTGAATGATCCACTGAATTTCATTCACTCGATCGTTGGCCAACTGAAAGCGAACTCCAGCTCCATTCAATTCGCCATCCGACGCAATCACTCGCTCTGAAACTTTAGCATAATTCAATGACTCAATCAGTTCAATGGTCCCATCCTGCACTGGAATTTTGATGGGATTTTCTTTGGCGGGGAATTTTAGAAAATTAACATCTTT
>JBILOD010000438.1:0-3839 GCA_044374645.1 Pseudobdellovibrionaceae bacterium
GTTTTGATCAGTGCTGCGACCAGCTCCCAATATTCTGGTGGGAGTGCAAGCTACACTTTAACAACTGGGGGACAAAGTCTATGCAACGCTCAATAGGAATTTCATTGGCCCTCACTGCCATGATCACTCTTTCCGTCGTTTTCGATAGGCAGGGCGATGCCTCGCTCTCTGAAAAGAAGAATCCATTTACAGTTTTCTCTCAACAAACAAAGTTTGTGGGTAAGCCGGGCACGTCATTTTCCCCCAAAGTTCACTTCACTTGGGTTGATCAAGCTTCCGGACGCGGCCGCGCCATCGTTGAGTTAGTGAGTCAGTCGTTTGTATCGGGTCCGTGGCAGGGGTCGTGGGTTTTGCCTCCAGGGACTTCTACCCAAGATTCGCTGTTAACGAGTTTTGAGAGCTCTGGTTTAGATTCAAACGCCGTGTTTGAAATTGAAGTTGAGGGCTTAAAATTCACCGAGAACGAAAATATCATATTGCAGGTCAAGCCAGCTGATCGTAGCGAGGGAGCGATGGCGGTCGTGATTCCAACGAATTACCAAGAAACCTTGGAGAGCCAAATGTCTTCACATTTAGAAAAAGAAACCTTTGGGCAACTCAAGATGCTTAATAGTGGTTCTCGGATACACAAGGGAATTCAATTCTAACTCAATGCCGTTCACTTTTTTGCCAGCCCATCGTTCTCGCCCCACTCACTGGGCCTGCGACTTTCAGGAAGTAAACCTCGGCCAGCTCGGGGGCTGCGGCCTCGGTCTGACAAAAGTGAGCAACATTGAATTGAAGGTTCAAGCCTTTTGGAGTTTTGTTCCAGAATCTGCTAGTTAACGGGAACGACCACCACTTCAGGATTAAACTCATCTCGGAGTATGCCTTCAATCGCCATTAATGTTCCCTCAGTGGCACTCGGGCAAGTTCCACAAGCACCTTGGTAGTAAATGTACAATTGTGGGTGTTCGTATTTAACAACTTCGATATCACCACCATCGCCCTGAAGTCCGGGGCGAATGGTCCGATCCAGGATTTCCTCAACCTGTCGAAGTTCAGCGGAGAGGCCATCTCGCTTTTTCTTCTTTTCATCTTCGGCAGTGACATTTGGATTATGAATTGGCATATCTCGCTGAATGATGGCGTTTACAAGCTCGCGCAAATCATCAAAAGAAACATCATTACTGTGGGTTACTGTAATCACATTAGAAAAGAAGTGAACTTGAGTGACACCCTTAAGCTGAAGTAGGTCTTTCGCTAAAACATGACTTCCGCAATCATCTTCATGGGAAAAAGTGGCTTTACCCTGCATGAGCACGGGGCGATCCAAGATAAACTTCCAAGCCAAGGGGTTGGGGGTCGGGGCTATGCGAATCAAAACTTCTTGTTGGCTCATGCTAATAGATCCTTTGCTTTATTGAGGCCGGAAACGAGGAGATCAATTTCTTCTGTCGAATTGTAAATTGAAAACGAAGCGCGAATACTTCCGGTGATATTAAGCTTTTGTAAAAGAGGTTGAGTGCAATGGTGCCCAGTGCGCACGGCAATGCCTTGCTGATTGAGCAAAAATCCCACATCGCTCCCATGTTGCCCAGCTAAATTGAACGCGAACAGGGGAATTTTGTGTCCACCCTGAGGACCCAGTAATTGAAGACCTTGGACGGTTTTGAATTTATCGAAGGCGTAGGCCACAAGTTCATTTTCGTACTGCTCAATTTCAGAAAGGGAAATTTGATTGATAAAATCGATGGCCGTTGCCAACGCTACCGCCCCGCCAACGTTGGGTGTTCCCGCTTCATAGCGAAAGGGAATATCGTTGTAAGTCGTTTTTTCAAATTTCACACTAACAATCATGCTTCCGCCCCCTTGATAGGGAGGAAGGTCCTTCAATAAATTTTCTTTACCGTAAACGACACCAATTCCAAAGGGTGCAAACATTTTGTGGCCCGAGAAAACATAGAAATCGGCATCAAGGCTCTGAACGTCCACCGGGAGTTTCCCTACGGCTTGAGCGCCATCCACCACCACCAGCACCTTAGATCGATGAGCAATTTCAATAAGCTTTTTGATATCAACAACATTACCTAAATGGTTTGAGGCATGGGTGATCGCTAGAATTCGGGTGCGCGGACTGATGCTGGCAGACAGAGCTTGCTCAGTGATGTATCCTTCATTGGTGGCAGGAACAATTTTGAGAACTAACTTTCGTTGCTCCGCTAGCATTTGCCAAGGCACAATATTGGCATGATGTTCGATATCAGAAACAAGAATTTCATCACCTGGATTCAAGGTTGTTCCTAGCACTGTCGAAACCAGGTTTATACCTTCAGTTGTTCCGCGCACAAATATAATTTCCCTTGAAGAGGAAGCGTTGATGAAACGAGCCACTTTTTCGCGTGCTTGCTCATACAAATCAGTGGCGCGATCACTTAAAAAGTGAGCACCACGATGAACGTTGGCAGCCTCATAGTTGTAGAAATGAGCCAATCGGTCTACCACTACTTTTGGCTTCAAGCTGGTAGCGGCACTATCAAGATACACGAGTTTGTGGCCATTGACGGTTTGCTCGAGGGCCTGGAATTCAGATCGGATCTCTTTTATTTTAAAGCTCATAGAGATTCTCGTCTCCAATAGTTTTCGATACGTTGTTTTAGAAATCTCTGAAGTAATTCATTTGGAATTCGCTCACAAAGATCCAACAGAAAGGCCATACACAATATCCCGCGGGCGCGTTCCTTCGAAATGCCTCGGCTTTGGAAATAAAAAACTTCATCCGCATTAAGTTGACCAATCGTAGCTCCGTGAGTGGCCTTTACATCATCCGCATAAATTTCGAGTTCTGGCTTTGTATCAACCTCGGCATTTGCGCTGAGGAGGAGACTCTGGTGTAACTGGGAGGAATCCGTTTTCTGTGCTCCCGGCTGAATATGAATTCGACCATTAAAAATGGCACGTGATTGAGCTACGAGTAAGTTTTTGCAGACTTGCTCTGCCTTGTTGTTTGGTCCGACAAAAGTTAATTTTGACTGCTGGTCGATGATTCCGGCTTTTGTCGAGAGCCCAAGTGCGTGAGCATAAATCTCCGCATTGGTCCCTTCTGCCATCACCGTCACATCGTTGCGGTGCCATCCACTGCTCAACGCCCCTTGAAGGTGGTGCAAGTATGCGGCATCTTTCAAGAGTAGCTCAGTTCGTTGTGTGAGTTGTTGAGTCTCATTGATTTCGTTCCACTGAACAAAATCCAGATGGGCATTAGATTCAATCTTCACTTGGGTGGTGACATTGAGCCATGAAACGTCTGCCATACCAAGCACGACATGACTTTCAATCACTGCTGCCGATGAACTCGCTCCCGCGTGAATATAAAGACGGGACTGCATCAGCGACTTAACAGGTGGCACTGAGTAGAGTTGCAGCCAATGGATTGGCTTTTCAATGACGACTTGATCCTGAATATTCAAATAAAAGCCCAATTCGAAAAAGCTCAGATTGAGAGCCTCGATGCTGTCTGTCACTTTCGAAAAATCAGGAGAAGGAATCAGGCCTTTTTCCAAGGCTTCGCGGAGAGTTTTAACTTCCACACACCCATTGAGTTTGGCGGGCCAATGTTGAATCTTACCGTCGATAACGACTATCGTAGCAAAATGGTGATCGCTCAGCTGACTCGCGATCAACTCAAGGTCTAAAGCACTATGGGTTCCAGGCTCAATTTGCGGGATAAAATCTTGCTGTAATCGACTAACAGGAGAATATCTCCAATTCTCGAGTTTTTTTTGCGGCCACCCTAGTTGTTGAAAAGTTTTGGCCCCCATTGAACGAATCAAGGAAAATGCCTGTGGTTCGCCCACTCTCCG
>JBILOD010000441.1:0-3819 GCA_044374645.1 Pseudobdellovibrionaceae bacterium
TTTTCATTGTAAGTGTAGAAACCCTTACCATTCTTGCGACCCAGACGACCGGTTTTTTCAAGCGCTTCCATACATGGAGCCATTTCAATGCGTGCGCCTAAAGCTTTCTTAAAGATTTTCAAAACTTTGATACACACATCAAGACCCACTTCGTCCATCAAGGCGAATGGTCCCATCGGCATTCCGAATTCTTTAACATAAGCTTCATCAACCACTTCTATGGACATGCCTTCATTCAACAGAAAAGCGGCTTCGGCCATATACGGCAAGAGCAGACGATTCACCAAAAATCCGGGACCATCTTTAACCACCACTGGCATTTTACCCATCTTTTTGGAAAGTTCAAAAATGGTGGCGACAGTTTCGTCGTTGGTTTGCTCCCCACGAATGACTTCCACTAAAGGCATTTTATGGACTGGATTGAAAAAGTGCATTCCCGCAAAATAAGCCGGATTTGGATGCCCTTTGCTCATCTCTGTCACACTCAAACTTGAAGTGTTCGTTGCGATGATCGCATCGGAGCGCATGTGTTTAGCTGTTTCGCCAATCACACGTTTTTTGATTTCCATGTCTTCAACAATGGCCTCAACCACCACATCCATTTGTTTGAATCCAGCAAAATCTAAACCACCCGTAACTAGATCGACCTTTTGTTGAAACTCAAACTTATTGATGCTTCTACGCTTAAGGAGCTTAGCCCACAAATCATAGGCATGTTTAAAACCACGAGCCAGCGCATCGTTGTTGATGTCTTTCATTCGCACATGAACACCTTTGTCAGCCGCCACATAGGCAATTCCACCACCCATAGTGCCTGCACCCAAGATTCCCAAGTGCTCCACCGGTTTGGCTTTTGCCGTTGAAGACTCTGGGAGTCCCGTTTGTTTCTTCACCATCTCGGTAAGGAAGAACACGTGGATTAAACTTCGGCTGATATCGGTGATTGCTAAATCACAAAAAGCTTCACGCTCAATTCGTAAGGCTTCAGAACGGTCTGCCATTCCATAGGTTTTGCTGATCACATCCACTGCACGCAATGGAGCTGAATAATGCCCGTGAGTGGTCTTAAGAACCGACTCGCGCGCTTTGCTGAACACCACCGGGCGGCCAACAAAACTCTCAAGCACTTTATTCACCATATTTTTTGGTTTAAAAGAAGCACGGCGTTTGTGAGCCCCATTGCTGATGATTTCATTGGCCCACTTAAGAGTTTCATTTTCAAGAATTCCAGGGTGCACACACTTATCAATCAGGCCCATTTTAAGAGCTTTAGGTGCAGCAACCGCTTTTCCTTGCAAAATAATTTCAAGCGCCGCTTGTACACCAATCACTCTTGGCATTCGGACACATCCGCCGAAACCAGGAATGATTCCCAGTTTAGTTTCAGGCAATCCAATGCGCGTTGAAGAATCGTCAGAGGCAATACGGTAGTCACAAGCCAAGATCAACTCGCAACCCCCGCCCATGCAGGCGCCATGGACAGATGCAATGGTTGGCATCGGCAAGTCTTCAATCATATTAATAATGGACTGGCCATGCTCAACCGCTTTTTCAAATTCTTCACGCTTGTTCATGGCTTTGATCTCGTCGATATCCGCACCAGCGATAAATATTTTTGATTTTTTCGAACGAATCACGGCCGCTCTGGCTTTAGAGGTTCGCACCTCTTCCAGCACTTCTTTGAGCCGCATCATGATGGGAGTGTTCAGCTTGTTCGCTTTTTCTCCAACAAGATCAAAATCAATAAAAGCAATCTCACCTTGATAAGTTAAACGAATACTTTCTTGCACGCTCATGACTATGCCTCCCTCTCAAGAATCATCGAACCACCCTGGCCACCACCAATACATAGAGTAGCAAGACCAAACTGCACATCACGACGACGCATTTCTTTCATCAATGTGACCACAAGTCGTGTACCCGTCGCTCCCACAGGGTGCCCCAAAGCAATGGCACCGCCATTAACATTGACGATGTCTGGCGAAACACCGCCCATTTTATTTGAAAGGCCCAATCGTTTTTGAGCAAAGTCATCACTGTCAAAAGCCTTCAAACATGAAAGCACTTGTGCGGCAAAAGCTTCATTGAGTTCCACCAACCCAATATCTTTCATTGATAAACCAGCCCGCTTTAATGCGACGGGCGTTGAAAAGGCAGGGCCTAAACCCATACGTTCTGGTTCCAAACCAGCAAAGCCATAACTACGAATCTTAGCGATTGGTTTGTAGCCAAGTTCTTGTGCTTTTTCGCGACTCATCAATAACACAACAGCGGCCCCATCAGTGATCGGGCACGAGTTACCAGCTGTGATGGTTCCTGTGGCTTTATCAAAAAACGGTTTTAGTTTAGCCAGAGCTTCAATGCTTTGACCATCACGTGGCCCTACGTCTTCACTCACCACTTCCGTAAAATTGGGAGGCATAAATACAGGCGTGATTTCGTCTTTGAATCGCCCTTCTTTCATCGCACGCACGGCCTTCTGATGACTTGCCAGCGCGAATCGATCTTGTTCTTCACGAGATAAACCAAATTCCTTGGCTAAAATCTCAGCGGTTTGCCCCATGTTGATGCCCACAATAGGATCCGTCAGACCTTTCATTACACCAATGATTGGTTTAAAGGGAGTCTCTGCCATTGGTGACGTGGTGACCATATCGACAATTTGCTTTAAATCGGCTTTTAGAAGTGAACCTAAAATCGCCAGACGCTGACCAGCCGTTTTCGCTGTTCCGAGTTTTTCAAAAAGTTTAGTGAATGCCGGACCCAAAAGGAGTGGCATCTGCGACATATTTTCTGTTCCACCGGCCACCACAACATCCATCGTTCCCGACTTAATACGTTCATAACCGGACGCAATACTTTCCATCGCCGACGCACAATTGCGATGCACAGTATAAGCAGAGGTTTTTAAAGGAATGCCGGCCCCAAGCGCTACCACACGCGAGATATTCACAGCGTCAACGGGGTTCCCCGCGTTTCCCATAATCACTTCATCAACTAAATTCACATCCAGGTTAGTTTTAGCGATCAGTTCCTTTAATGCAGTCTTCCCTAAATCCGCCGCATGCACATTTTTTAAGACTGTTCCCGCCTTTGCAAAGGGAGTTCGCACACCCTCAACAATAACAACATCTCTACCTGACATAGTTTCTCCTCCTCCACCAGTTCAGTACGATTTGATGGTGACATCCTAGCGAAGGAAAAACCTGAAGTCATTTTGAACTCACAGGAATCTGCGTTTATGTGGAATTTAAATACCCCGCATCAAACATCCACAATAAGTTCTACCTAACTAAAAAAAGGAGACGTAAAATCCAACAAGTAGTAGATTCTCCGGTAACGGACACCATTTGAAAAGGATTAGTTCCAATGAGTTTAGACAAAGAAGCCCTCGAGTACCACTCACAGCCACGTCCCGGCAAAATTGAAATTCATCCCACCAAACCGTGTAACACAGAAAAAGCCCTCTCGCTCGCCTACTCTCCAGGAGTGGCGGAACCCTGCAAACATATCGCTAAAGACCCACTCAAAGTTTACGAGTATACCACCAAAGGCAACCTCGTCGCCGTGATTTCAAATGGCACGGCGGTTCTTGGCTTGGGTGATATTGGCCCGCTGGCTTCAAAGCCCGTCATGGAGGGTAAGGGAGTTTTGTTTAAACAATTTGCAGGGATCGATGTTTTTGATCTGGAGCTCAACGCCAAAGGAATCGAAGAGTTCGTGGCAGCCGTCAGAACGCTGGAGCCAACCTTTGGCGGCATCAATCTCGAAGACATTAAAGCCCCTGAATGCTTTGAAATCGAAGAACGGCTCAAAGCG
>JBILOD010000442.1:0-3815 GCA_044374645.1 Pseudobdellovibrionaceae bacterium
GGAATCCTTCAAAAGTGATTTGGCGTTGCCAGGATGTCCAGATTGCCAAGTGGCTTTTAGTCAATATGCAAACCTCGTGGATTCATGGGCGATGGGAGCAACCTTTCCTGAGGAAGATTCTTTTGAAAAACAAATCCAGTCTCAAATACCGCCATTGCTCAAAATTCAGTATCCGAAGTTGGCGGTCAAGGACAACAAGGATAACGATGCCGCTCGCCTCCTTCGTTATTACTACACTCGAACCATTGAAGACTTTTTGTTTAGCCGTTCGGGCTTTACCGAAGCCGATGTGGTCGCCTGGATGAAGACGGACCCCAGGTACAAGGCAATTCTACAGCAGGCCAATAAGGATTCGGTTTCCTACGCGGAGCCAAATATTACGACTCGAGTCTATAAATACCTCATCACACAAGATCGTGTACTGAATAATACATTCGACCACTTTGTCTGGCAGGGTCAATCGGGTACGGTTGAAGAAAAATCAATAGATGGTATTGCTCGGACGCTTTTTGGTGAAGCTCAAAGTTGCCAAAATGATGGTGCAAAGCAATTCGAAGCGATTGCCTCCATTATTGCAGCGCGGGCCATCAGTGTTGACCAAGAAAATCAGGAGAATAATCTCTTCAGCAATATTGTTGATTATGCCTTTTCGGCAGTTCAGCTTCTATCGCCAGTTGAAATTGCTCCTCTGCAAAAGTACACTCAAGGATCTTCGGACTTTGGGCGAAGTCGCGAGATTCAAAAGAATCCAATGATTTCTCAGATGCCCACCCCAGTGCGGGTTGTGTCTCACCCAGTGCAGTTTTCAGTCTGGAAAGTGAGCGGCACGCAAGAGTTACCTGTGACTCTTTGGATTCCATGGCCGACGAATGGCGGCTATCCAGCCGATCTCACGGTATCTGTGGCAGGAGTGAGTAAATCCGAGTTAGATTCTCCACAGCGAAAAGTCCTATGCCCGAATTACAATGCCGATCGTAGAACTGAAGAGGAGAATCCTCTCTTTAAAGAGGCAGTAGTGGTCGCAAAGGAACTAATGAATGATTACTATGCCTTTGCGAATAGGTATCGGTTTTACCAAGGGAACACTCGGTTGATTCCCTATTTTTATACCCATGGTCCAAAAACAAATCTCAGCTTTGCCAAACGGTTGTTGCCGAATCCAACATTTGTGAGACTGAACTCCGACGCTTCAATGGTCGGGGGGGTCAACATGGAAGAATTGCCTATTTTTACGGGTGATGTTAATTGCAAAACCTTAAAACTATATCGCCCGATCCATTTTGAAAAAAACGCCGGTAATAAAAAAGCTAACCCGAAAAACAAACGTTCACGTCGTCGCTAATCTTAGTGTACGGCACAGCTCGAGTGAATGAAGTTCTTAAACTGAACGCCCAATTGTTTTCCCTCGTGGGCAATGGCTAACAGAGCTAACTTGGAAGTCCAGCCATAAACGTTTTCACAGGGGCACTCGCTTAAGCGTATAGATAGGTCTGAAATGCACATCCGTTTATAGACGGCACCGGGACTGTTAAGGCTTTCGCTGTCGGATTTTTCTTTATGTGTACGAAAAAAGCCTCCAGCCAGTCGACACCCCACCATATATATCACGGGCTCGGCAGTAGCTCCATCAGCAGTGACTACCGATGGAATTCCTTCTTGGATCACAACTTCTTCAACATCGCGTCCACCTTTGGCGGCTTTCATTTTCTTTCGAGTTTTATAGTTGAGGGACTTAAAGTCTTCACCCGAGGTCACTTTGATAACAGCTAGTCCATAGGTGCCTGAGTTGTTTTTGACAAATATAAAGGGTTCTTGTTTGATGTTGCGTTTCTCATATTCGAGGCGAAGATCGGCAATCATGGCATCAACTCTTGCCGCTACGGCGTTGACGCTGTCATCACTGGTGATGTCAAATTCTCTGAATTCTTCTGTGCGGACCTGCAATAGGAATGGGTCCAATTCGGCGATCTGGCAAAATTCTTCAACCAGTTTGTTATAAAAGTTGAAGAAATTGCTTTTTTTTCTCTGATACCAGCCAAGTTCGCGCGGAGGATTGATGGCGAGCTGGATGTCCTGGGCCCAGTCTTCTTTGGCTTCCGAAAAGTCGTTATTACTCACAATCAAATCAGGATTGAATTCGCGCACGGTAGGGTTAT
Organism: Pseudobdellovibrionaceae bacterium; assembly: GCA_044374645.1. Classification (GTDB taxonomy): domain Bacteria; phylum Bdellovibrionota; class Bdellovibrionia; order Bdellovibrionales; family Bdellovibrionaceae; genus CAUJGP01. The sequence goes on from JBILOD010000442.1 coordinate 2,157, forward strand.
CGAGAAAGGCCGAGTGCACGACAATTTTCTTTCCACTCGCTGAAACTAATTCCAGTGCCGCATCTAATTTACGGGGAATCCCTACAAGGACCTCACATCCGGCCATTTCCAATTGATCTTTAATGGTGAGTACGTTCTCCCAGTAAAATGAATTTTGAGTGTGTTCCTCGGTGACCAAAAGGATTTTTTTAGGCACAGGAGCATAATGCTTTTCCAGATAATTTTTAAACAGCTCGGGTGCTTCTTCAAGGTCGGTTGGACAAATGTTATTAAAGCCGGCTGGAAAAATATTAGCATCCACAATTCCAACTTTGTAACCAGCATCTCGCACATCGTAGCTCGAATAGATTGGATAAGCGAGACCTGCCGTTTTACTTTCGTACCACTTCAGTAATTGTTCATAGTGTTCACATACTTTTCGATGAACCAATGGATGCGACATGCAAAGTACCCCTTTTTATTTCATCTTTTTCTTGGGTCGTTTTGGTGGAAGCTGTCTGGGAATATAAACAGGCATTTCTCCAGATTCAAGATCTAACGCCGAAGAGGTATCTCTCCCGAGATGAGGATTAGATTTGAGCACATTGTTTGGAACCTCTGTTGAGTGTTGGTAGAGCGACGCTTTTAATGGGTCGTTCCAAGGTTTCTTGAGAAGCTCCTTCTGCAGGAGTGCTAAGGCGTCGGTTTCGATTGATTTAATCCGGTGATAGACCTCGGCTGTTCGTAAGTAGGCAGAACTCTCTTCAGGTGCTTGGTAGCTCTTTAAATTCTCCAAGGCCTCCAGATACCATGAAACAAAATCGGCTTTCTTTTGCGCCTCATTCACCATGTCGGCTTCCCAATCTTTGGTCGGCTTGATCTGATAATTTTGAATAAAGGTCCACAAACTATTGTAGGTGAAAAGCAGAATCTGTTGGGCTTCAGGGCCCCATTGGGAATGATTAATTTCAATGGCTTGAATTAAATAACGCTGGTTCCGCGAAAGAGTTAAAATATTTTGGCGAAAACTCTCTTCATCGATTTGAGTCAATGACAGACTTCCCATCTTAACTAACGTTCGACTCATCCACTCAGGGTCACTATTGCGCTTGATTGCTCGTAATCGATTGATACCTTTTTCCGCCTTTTGGGCATATTGATCTGCAATTGTGGGCTGATTGAGGCGAGCGTGTATGGATGCAATACGAGCAGGGATTTCGGCCAAAGTAATTTCAAGCGGGAGGTAAGCTTCAAGGCGAGCTGCGTCGGTCAGGGCAGCGAGTGCCTTTTCATTTTCAAGTAATACTTCATAGCAAAAGGCCATTCGATAAAAAGCGAGAGCCACGAATTCCATTTGGCGGTCCGTAGAGCGTGCAATAATCTGCTGATAGGTTTGAACGGCACCATCCCAGTCTTCAATGCCCTCTTTAGCGCGCCCATAGGAAAAGAAAATTTCATACCAATGCGGAGAATTGGGGTTATCTTTGAGGAATTTAAAAATTTCGTTATTAACGCCCATGTAGTCTTTGGTCGCAAGTCGGGATTGCCAAGCTTTAAGAGCGGCCTCATCGTTTTCATATTGCACTCTGGTGCCAGGTTTTACTAAAGGGGGGGATTCTTTCGTAAAGGAAGAGCATCCAAATAGTCCAAAGATTGCAACCACGCCAACTAGCCCAAAGC
>JBILOD010000547.1:0-2893 GCA_044374645.1 Pseudobdellovibrionaceae bacterium
GGTGTTTGACATCGATCGAATCAAGCCATTGGCCTTACATGAGAACATCCCCATGTCAGCACTCTTCAGAGCCCCGTCCTTATAGAGCGATTCAATGTGTTGAACCCAAATAGCCAAGACATTGAGAGGCTGTCGCCATTGGTGAGCAATCGAACTAATCATTTCACCCATCTGTTCATGGCGATTTTTCTGAAAGGTCATTCGCTCTTTCTGCAAAAGTTCTTGAGTTTGCTCAGTGACCTTCTCTTCAAGAGCACCCTTGATTTGCAAAAGCTCAGATTCACGGGCCTGCAAGAGATCCTGAATCCTCTTCTCTGCACTCGCATCTCGCGCCAACCCCTCCAAACCACAGGGAGTACCATCAGCGTCATACAGAACCCGCGCACGAGTATTGAACCAAATCGGGTGGCCGTTTTTGTGTAAAAGTGCAGTTTCCACACGCACGTATTGGCCCTTGCCACTGAATACTTTGGCCACGATCTCATTTCGCAACTCCGGTCGCTCGTAATAACCGAGCATAGGTGTTCCAAGCACCTCCGCCGGTTCGTAGCCGAGAATACAACGCACAGAGGGTGAAACTTTAATCAATATCCCATTCGAATCTGTGACGTAATAAATATCAGGAAAGGTATCGATGATTTCCTGAAGATGAGACTGTGATGAACTTAGGAGACTTTGAATAAGATTTTCTTGTGTGGTATTTCGCAAAACCAAAACAATATGATCTTTCCATAAACCCTCGCTTATGAACTGAATCTGCAGATCCACAGACATGGAGGCCCCTGTTTGCGGATGAACCAGAATCACATTCAGTTTTCTGTCTTGGGCCGGATCAGTGAATGAATCCTGGTCTTGAATCAGTTTGATCGATTGCCTGTATTTCTCGAACTCGCCAACCTCAAAGAACTCTCTGATTGAAGAACCAACAACATTCTCAGCCATTTTGTAGCCGAAAAAATATAAAAAGCTCTTATTAACTCGAACTATCGTATATTGATGAACAATCACAATCCCGTCACTGACGGCATCAAACACGAATTCAAAAGAAAGGTTTTCTGTGACTATTGGCTTCAGAAAAAAATCTCCTCACACTGGTACGGAAAACGTTATTGAAAACTGCCAAGCTTCTTTCCAGTTTATCGGAGTATTATGGTTCAACAACCATATCTACAAAACTCCATACAAATAGTTAGGCTAAAATGAGAGACGACGTACCACTTAAGAACACCGAGTTTGGCATTTCATATCAAAGAGACTCACTCTTATAGCAAATTTCCATCGAAGAACAAAATTAATTTTAGTTAACTACATTCGCAAAGTACTCCATTTTGAGGTCATTTTTAACCCCGCACGCTTCTGAATAGCGCCTTTTTTCTTCGTGACGCTCTTTTTCAGTGACAAAAAATGTCTTCCGTAGACAAGCTCCTTTTGCTAGGTTTGGCGCGCATTTAAATTTAACCGGTCCTCTGAGTTAAAATTCAGAAAGCCTTTCCAGGAGCTGCGCCATGAAACTGACTCTACTCGTATTTCTGTCAATTTGGATCGTTGTTGCGAATCAGACACTCGGCTCGACTCGCTCTGCAGAAAAACAGTTTCTCGTTCAAGGCAAAACCTACACCGACCTGAAGAGTCGGTTTTCCACAGGCGCGAGCTTCAACAGTCCAAACGAAAAGCATCGAAAATTCACTCTTTGGACCGAATCAATCGTAAACCTCAAACTACATCCATCCTTCGAAAAAACAAATACTCATGGTTTTGCTTTTTATCAAACAACGCTTCGCTTTCATCAAAACTTAAACACCTTAGAGCGTTCTATTTTTAATCACCCTAATGTTCAGGGGATTTTGTTTCCACTAGTGAAGTTCTATGATTGCACAATAGAAGCCTGCCGAGCCCAACAAGAGATCAGTGCCCTTTTACCCGATGCTCATTATGTTTCTCACTATCGGTTTTTGAAGATTGATGACGAAACTGACTTGCAGACGAAGGGTTTACCACGAGAGCTTTTCCACGATACCAGCCATTTTCCGAAATACCTCTTGGTACAGCTTGCGACTGATTGGTCACAATATTTTCATCGCGCCAGCAGCATTGCTGTTTTTGAGCCGGACAATGAAGGCGGATGGATTCGTATCAGCTCGTATCAGACCATGTCATTAACCGCGATCAGTTCCATTGGCAAAGGAACTCTCAAAAGTGCTTTGGAAGATCAGGTTCAAAGTTTTTTAATAGCTTTCAAAAAGCTCTAACACTTAATCTATTTAGTTGCAGCCCATGGACATCGGCAGATCATGTTTAGTTTGCACACAACGTTCATCTTTACTGGGACACTTCATTCGTACGTGAAAATGATTATAGTGACTGCTCTCTCCCACGAGTCGTCGCAGTGTGTGCATAACGATCGGATCAACATCTTGCCCCTTAACCAGGTCTCCTGCCCGTGCAGCCTCCGCACACATGGCTCGTTTCACTGCCGGATGAAGGAGAATAAAATAAATTTTGTCATGATAGTAAGTCATCATGGATTTAAAAAACTTCCATTGAAGGGCTTGATCAAAGCTCGAATCGACCCTATTACCATTAACGACAGACTTTCCATAGTAATTTTGTTTGACCCCTTTTCGAAAAAAACCAATGTCAATATCTAGGCCATTTTGATGACTCTTATGAGGAGGAAGTCGCCCTCCCTTTTCCCTACTCAGGTCACCCACTTCCAATTTCATTCCGGGAAGCAATCGATCCAATAGTACTGACGACTTAACCAGAAACTCGATGGCCGCGTAATTCCCAAAGTACCGATTCTGCTCCGGATGAATCACTCGAACACGACTTCGTTCGGCCATTTTTTCTACCACGGCTTTCAAACTCGTTGGTTTTCGCAGGCTTCCCCGAG
>JBILOD010000121.1:0-8910 GCA_044374645.1 Pseudobdellovibrionaceae bacterium
GCCTGTTGGTTATTTTTCAATTTTTCATTTTCATGAACTTTTTCTTTCCAGAGCAAACGGAGGGCTTCCATTTGTTCGTCGAGGCGATCGGCAAGTTCTTTGGTACGTTTATACTGAATCTCGAGATCGTTCTTTTGTACGAACAGCGAATCGCGCTCCACTTCAAGGCTGGTGGCCTTGCTGCGCCATTCATACATTTGGTTTTGGATGAGGGTAAACTCCTCATTAAATTTCGTGCGAAGCTCTTGGTTTTCTCTTTCGGCAAACACTAATCGATTTTCCAAATAATCTTGGCGCTCCAAGCTGCGGTCTAACAAGGCGGCGCGTTTGCGCAGTTCACCCGTCGTTTCCCTGAGGGTGGTCATCTCTGATTGCAGATCTTCACGCTGCTGTTCGAATTGGGCAATAAGGTGGATTTTCTCCTCTTCTACGGATCGAAGTGCTTCTCGGCTCTTTTTGACCTGTTCGAGATTCTTATGGATCAGTGTCTGACATTGAATCTCGGTGTTTTGAAGTTCTCGTCTGAATTGTTCAATCCGAAACTCTTTTTCCTGCAAAAGTTGCTGAAGGCCTTTCATGCTTGGATTGACCCAGTTTTTAATGCGGGCGCGGTAGCGAAGCAAGCGATGATAGGAACGTTCAATCTTATCGAGCTGAGTTTGTAAATGTTCGCGCATTTCCCATTCTTGAGTTCGGAGTTTGGCAAATTCAATTTCCTTCTGGCGCAATTGGGATTGTTGAATTTCGAGAGCCTCCTCTGCGGTGATGGTGCGTTCCCGCCAATTGGATTCTTTTTCGCGGTTGATGGCAATTTGGTCGCTGAGCCCGGTGAGTTGATGCTTCATTTCACGGTGCTCTTGGGTAAGCTTTAGATTTTCCTCTTCAATCGAGGCGAGACGACGGAGAAGTACCTTTAGTCGTGCTGACAGATCTTCATTTTGGGAAATGAGACTTTCGATAGCGCCCGATTTGACTTTGGCGGTCGGGAGGCGCGCAAGATTGTCGGAAGCTTCAGAAGTTTCGGAAAAAGTTTCCGATCCTTCAGAGAGAGTAAGATGTTGATATTTTTTGGCTAGCATGAGGCTACGTTCCATAGTTTCACTCCTTGAAAAAACGGGCACGAATAAAAATGGGCACTAAAATAAACCCATCTTATTTAGTATCTGGTCTGTCAAAAAGTCTGTCAAAATAAAGAGTGGCAAGGGATAGAAGTCGAGGCTGGTGGTTTCAGTGTTGGTGTCTCGACTTAAGGTGGTCGAGACACTCCTTTGGAAAGCTTACTCGAAAATAGGGTCTTTAGAGTTTCCTGCACGTAACCGATAGGCTCGTTATGGGTGCTGCCAAAAAAAGCCAAGAAACTCAGTCCTTGATTGAGGTCGAAGACCTCAAAAGTCAGGTATCCGATGCGGTTGCCGATGAATCTTTTGATCTCGCTATTGAACGCCTGCAAGCGTTTCTAGAGCAGCCTTCCGAATATCCGCAGTATCGACAGCGACTGGAGCGCTTAGTGAGCCACGCCATTGATCTTGTCAACGCGATTCGCGCCAAGAAAAATTTCCCTGGCATGACCAGTCTCACGCGATCCAAACAGCAAGAGTTAATGGAGCGGACCACCGATCACTATAACGAGCTTCAATCAACGATGGTGAAGATGGATAGAATCATCCTCCAACTAAAACGAGAGGATATCCGATCCACCCTTTGGATTCTACGTGCCATTATCTATGCCGCGGGTTTAATTGTAATTATTGCGTTTCTACAAGAGGTGACAGGCGGTTTATGGGGCGTTTTTGAACTCGTCATGGAAAACACCCTTGATGGGGTGATCAATTGGGTCGTCAACCTATTCTAAGGAATCGTAAACACGTTGCAATACAGGCAGTAGTTGTCCACGAGTCAGAAGTCGACCGTTGATGAAAATCGATGGGGTACCTTCAATTTTTGCGTTTAGACCTTCGCGAGATTGATCAACAATCCTCTTGTGCATTTCTTCACTATTGCGACAGGCCTCCATCGCGTTGTGGTCAATGCCGTTCCTTGAAACAATGTCTTTCAGAAGGTCTGCAGTAGTGCCAACTCCAAAGAATTCTTCCTGACGGGCGAAGATTTCTTCAAATACGGGCCATCCTTTTTGGGCAATCTTTTCAGCGCAAAATACGGTCTTGGTTAGCAAGCAACGCGATCCGTCTCCCTTTGGCATTTCAGTACTGGCATTGCAATTGCCATCCAATGGAAATGCTTTAAAGATCACGCGTACATTAGGATGCGATTCAGCGAAAACTTTGAGGCTTGGGGCTGCATGTTTACAATGCGGGCAAAGGAAGTCCGCAAACTCCACAATCGTCACCCGGGCATCAGCGGGGCCTTTGACTAGACCTTCTTCGGTAAAGTTATTTTGTGGAGCACCTTGCCAGCCGATAAATGAAGACTCAACAGCATCTTTCAATAGTCCTCCACCAAAATGGTCAAGAAACATATTGTTAAATAAAAAGGTGAGGGGAATGATACTTGCCACAGAAATTCCAATCCAGCGGGATTCTGTGAAGGCGGCCTTGATATCTTTCATGCAGTGGTTAAATGGGGCTGGGCCCTGAAGTCCCCAAACTGCGTAGAGGTGGGTAAAGCTGAGGGCATAGGCCACCATACAAAAAAGGCAGTAGGTTCCAAGAAAAGCCATACTGATTGTGCCCATGACCACGGAGGTGGTGGCGACAAAGAGACTTAGGTAAAGCGCGTATCGCCCCATTCGCGTGCGATCGGACGAAAGTCCTAATCCAAAGGTAAGAGTGAACAAAACAAGAATCATTTGGGTTGCGAGACCCCAAATTGCAATAGGAATTCCAAAAAGCGTGGAAAATTTGGAAGCCGCAACGGTATCACAGTTGAATGTTTTGTTAATATTGCAGACGGCGGACCCGGAGGAAAGTCCAAGATGTAGTTCAAAATAGTGTCTGCTGAGATAAAAGTGAGTGGCTAGGGCGGCAAAACCAGCAACTAGGGCAAGATAAAACTTCCAGGTGGTAGACTTTTGTTGGCTCATATTCATACCTCGTCATAGTGATTGAAAACGACCCGCAGGGGTGAAACAATAGATACAAATGTCATCTAAGTCCTTTGATAAAGCAACACGTGAATGGGTGCAAATTCGAAAAAAATTGTACCTACAAATTAAGTCCGATGTGCAGCGGTTGCTGGGGGATGTTTGGAAAGAATTTATTCCCCTCGAGAAAAAGTACGCTAAGGAACTCGGGCAGCCCTGGCGATCTGTGGCGAAAGAAATGATGTACGAGCATTTGCAGCAAAGTGATGTCATATTGCTCGGTGATTTTCATGCCCTTCAACAGTCACAGCGTGGTCATTTGCGACTCATGCGTGAATGGCCTAACCCCTCAGGGCTAGTGCTAGCAGTGGAGTTCTTCCAAGCCAGACACCAGAAATTTATAGATCAATTTCTCAAAGGACGTCTCTCTGAAAAAGTTTTTTTGGAGAAAATTTCGTGGGCCAAAAGCTGGGGATTTCCTTGGGAGCATTACAAACCCTTGCTGGATTGGGCCATGAAACACAATGTTCCGATCTATGGAATCAACTGGGGGCTTCGTCAAACTAAAATGGGCTCGATTAAAACACGCGAACATTTTTCTGCCGTGTGCCTGCGAAAAATTCACCAGCAACTTCCACTCAAGAAGTTGGTCGTCATCTACGGAGATTTGCATCTCTCCAAAGATCAATTGCCGACGGCGATTCGTCGGCAGGAGGGGTTTCGTCGTGCGCAAATACTTAAGGTGTTCCAAAATTATGAGCCCCTCTATTTTAAAGCACTAGAGCAAGGTATTGAAAGCAAAATAGAAACAGTGCAATTTCGAAGTGGCGATTTCTGTATTCAGTCGGTGCCTCCTTGGGTGAAGTGGCAAAGCTACTTGTTGTTTCTCGAAAACACCTTTGATCTCCATTTGGAGGATTTCATTGGGACTTTGGATCATACCGATCATGTGGCGAAATTGGTGGAATTTCTCTCCGCTGAATTCCGCCTTAAAATAAAAGGTACGTCATTGGCTGTTTATACGGCTGATGATACTAATGTCTACGCAAGAATTCGTGGGCGCCTCGCTCGTCGGGAATGGAAAGTGGTTCAACGCTGGATTACAGAACAGCGCACATTTTATGTGCCGGAGCTTGAGCTGGGATATCTGGGGCGAGTGACGGTGAATCATACGGCCACTTTAGCGGGCGAATACCTGCATGCATTTTTGAGCGAACGTAAGTTTCTATATTTTGGAGGGGCCAAGGATTTTGAACGTCAGATTTGGATTCAGTCCATGGCCTACCTCGGGTCCAAGATTATCAATCATAAGCGTAAGACAAATTCGATTGAGGATTTACGGCGAACACTTTTGTTGGGTGAGGGACAGCAAGCACATCGTAAGGTGGTGTTGTTAGCCTTACATCAGAAGGTGCGCGAGATCAGTTTCATGACGAGCAATAAGTGGATCCCACTCAAAAAAATCGGATACGATGACGCAAACTATGTCGACGCCGCTCGTATTCTAGGTTCAATGATGGGAGAAAAGATTTACCAGCTCTACCGTGATAAGCACTGGTCAACAGCGACCGTGCTTAAATTGTTACGAATGCCTCTTGAACCCAAAAACTTTAAGGACGATTATTACAAGCACCTAAAGTTAATCTTTCGTGCCAATGGCAAATTTTAGAGAGGGTTCATCCTTCATGTTGGTCACTCTTGATGAGGACGACCAATGGCAATTATCGCCGGGCATACAAATCTTATTGAGCTTGCAAAGTTTTTCTGGATCACGGGTGTGATCGGCGTGCCCACGAGAAATGATAGCAATGACGGATCCCGTGGCCGCATCAAAAACCGGCGAGCCTGAGTTACCCTGAAAGACATCGAGATTGGATTCGATGGTGCGATTTTCTTCGCTGAGGCCAATGATCGCGGCACCGTCCGTCAGTTTCATGGGTAAGCCTGAGGGATAGCCAAGCGTTGCCAGAGGTGTTCCTGGATCGACCGGGGTCTCAAATCCAAGTTTGAGGCTTGGGCGATCAATGACCGGGCGGTCCAGTTCGATGATCGTATAATCCACTGCTCCGAAGTCTTCATATCGACGGCTGAGAACTTGCTTGCAACGGTAAACTTGGTTGTTGGCAACCCTGGTGTAACCTTTGTCGGATTCATTCTGCAAATTGTATCCAAACACCCATACAAAGTTCGCACAATCAACAGAGGCTTTCATGCAATGAGCGGCGGTGATAAGAATGTTTTCTTTGACTAAAAAACCAGTACAGCTTGGCACAGTGATTTGGTCGGCGAAGCGATTGGTGGGGCAGGACTTTTTACTCAATGGAGAGCCGATGAGTTGAATTCCTCCGCCACCTTGGCTGATATGTTCCATTGAGACTTTGCCTGCGATAGAGCGGCTCAGCTCTTGCCAGAAGGCTGGTGCAGCAAAAACTTCTTGGCGATTATCATCTCCATAAATGGCATAGGGCCTAGCCCCCGTGGAATTAACAGGGGTTGCAGCATAAACAATGTTACTTGTTAAAAATCCAACAAAAGCGGTTATGAATGCTCGGAAAAAGTTTTCTTTCATTAGGGCCCCTCCCGTCAATGGTTTCACTTTTGGGATTTAGCAATGTCTGCAAGGCAAGTACACAGAAAAGCCTTTGGCCGCCTGTGCCAGCGAACATTAAGTGGGGCTATTGAGCGCCTTTTATTTAAAAAGGCCGTTGAAGAATCGTCTCGGTGTCATTCCCATGTAATAAATGAGATTGAGAGAATAAGAGTTCTCAACATATTTGCTGTCCTCACTGAGTCCAAGTCGTGCTCCAGGAACGTTAAGGCTCATCTGGCTGGCGCCGATCCCAATTCCCAAGCTGCCAAATTTCCAATTGAATCCAGCGGAAACGCAGGGCCCTTCAATGATCAGTTGTTTTCCCTTAGAGGTCGATGAAATATTGTAGGCATTAGCATTCATGCGGGTCGAAGAGGCCTGTAAGAAGAGTGGGCCGTAGTGGAGCTCTAGTCCCGGAGCCACCGAGAAGGTCTGCACGTCATCGTACTCTGCTTCGAGTACATCTAAACCCGTCCAAGTCATGACTCGTGAAGAAATAAAAATACTTGTGCGAAATCGCGTTTTCTCCACTAAATAAAGACTGGTTTGTAGCTCGGAGCCGAAACCACTAAATTTGCGTTTGACACCCGAAACGCTTGTAAAATCCAGATTACCGCTCACGAATTGCATGCGGAAATCGACACCACGGGCTCCTCCCGCGTTTTGTGCAAGCACTTGCGGAGCAAAGAGCCAAAATGTCGAAAATAACAAAAATACTTTATACATACACGTACCTATCGACCAACTCGCCCAAAGACTTTAGTAGCCAGGTCAAATAAATTTGAGCTGGTATTTCCGAGGGTAACATCAGATTTTTTGGGCCATAAACTGATTTAATCTGGCGTAAACTCCGTAGAGGGAAAGCTCGGCGTACGCACAGTGTTCGAGATGCGCACTTCATCGATTGAACCACTAATCCACAATGCACTGCCAGTGCCGGAACTTGGTCCTGCTCCGATCTTAATTGGGGCATTCGGTGTAAACAAAACTGAACTACCAGCGGTCCCGATGGTCGCTGTGCCTTTGGAACTGCCCCCACTGGAGTTCATGTAAAACTTCACCGAGCCTTTATTCCAGGTCATAGCCACATGATACCATCGGCTGGTTGAGAGTGATATACAACTTGAGGTCGCGGTAGACTGTGTGGTGCCATTGAGGCTCGCTAGAAATTTGAGTTTCCATTTGGAGCAACCACCACTGTTTTGTTTTTCGAGTCGTAGTTCCCAACCAAGATCAGGGGAAGCACTGTTTGTGTTTGAGAAAAGAGTGTAGTATCGACCGGTGGAACTTGAAAAAGAAGAGAAGTTGAATAGCCCCTCCAGAGTCATTGTACTCGCTGTCGATTTGAAGGAATCATTGGTATCCACACTAAAATATTTGCTCGTACCCAAGATGAAACTGGCTGGAGCCGATGTTGGGTACTTTCCTGAGGTATTGGTCGCCGGCGAGCCATTGGCGGTCAGGTTATTGGAAAAGATGGAATTGGCGGTAAAGAGACCACTGTCACTGAGTTCCTGCGCAGTGCCAGCGTTGAGGTGATAAAGGGCTACTGCATTGTAGGCGGCTTGTGTCCATGTGTGAGTCGCTTCAGCACCAATATTGCCAACAGCATCAGTGGCTATCACGGTCAATGAACTGGGGCCGTTGGTCAGTCCAGAAAAGGTCGCTGGAGACGAACAACTTTGAAATGCGCCGCCATTGATTTGACATTGGAAGGTAGAGGGTTCATCGGCAGTAAAGGTGAAGGTGATGGAGCCCACTAAATTGGGATCACTGGTTGATGTTGCCAAGGTGGTTGTGGGCTCTGTCAAATCCAAAGTCCACGCGAAATTTGTAGCAGCAGAGGTCGCTCCATTGAAAGTCTGAGTAAGATTGAGATTGTAAGTGGCATCGGTCGATTTGGTGAGCGTAAATGTGAACGTGCCACCGGACGTGCACGTTGTTGTGAGTGAGTTACTAGGGACACTCACTTCGGAAGCCACTACGTTACCTCCTAAAGTAACAATATAGTTTGGCTCACAGGTTCCAGAGAGTGTCAGATCATTGAAGTTACTCGCATAGGGAGTGGTCACTGGCGAAGTCACAACGGGAGCAGGGAGTGAATCGCTGTTTCGTACCCAAGTCTGTGTGCGGGCGGTCGAAGTGTTTCCCGCGAGGTCAACCTGCGTGACTGAAAAATTGTAAGTCGCATCGACAGATTTAATAATCGAAAAACTATAGGTTCCACCCGAACACACAGTATTTTGTGTCGTATCACCTGCGACGTAAACGGTGGCGTTGCTTTCGCAAGCTCCGGCCAAAGTGATGTTGCCGGGGCCAGTGTAGGGTGTGGTTGCAGGTGATGTGACAGTGGGGGCGACTGGAGCCACGGTGTCACGGTGCCATGAGAATATCGCATCAGCAGAGACGTTGTTGTTGTTAGGGTTTTCCTGGCTAACGGATAAGTCGTAAATGCCGTCCGTGTTTTTTTGAACCACGAAGGTGACTGGGCTTGATGTGCAATCTTGGGTGAGTTGGCCTGCAGGTGTTACGACATCAGCTGTAGAAATACCTGAGAGTGACACGACGGCTGCCGCGGGTGAGAGTCCAGTTTGGCAAGTCATAGAGATACTAACACTGGAGCTACTTGCGTAATAAGGGTTGTCGATTGGGACGGTGAAGACTGGAGTGAATGGAATGCTCGTATCCCGAACCCATTGAAAATTCAGTGGTGACGAAACATTGTTTGCAAGGTCTTTTTGAGTGATCGAAAAGTTATAAGTGGCATCCGTGGTTTTAGATATATTAAACGAAGAAGTTCCTAGGCCCGAGCAAGTGCCACTGAGGGTGGCTCCTCCAGTCATAGTGAGTGTCGCATTGGCCTCACAAGATACAGTGATTGTGATGTTGGTGTCGCCAGAAGTATAGGGATTGGCGCTGGGCAAAGTGAGGGATGGCGCTGCCGGAGCCAGCGTATCACGTCGCCAGCTAAATGACGAAGATCCAGAAACATTACCGGCAAGGTCTGTCTGAGAGATTGAATAATTGTATATACCATCAGTGGTTTTATTTGATGCAAATGAGAATGCTCCAGCACCACTGCATGTGGTTGATCCCGTCGCTGCGCCTGTGTAATTCACCGTTGAGTTGGCCTCACAAGTTCCGAGAATCGTCACTGAGTTTGCAGAATTATTGAGAGGATTGGATGACGGTGAGGTAATGACTGGAGTACTTGGGCTCACGGTATCAACAATCCAGGAAAACGATGCCGCTCCAGAGGCCACAGAGGCACCATTTACCT
>JBILOD010000603.1:0-2567 GCA_044374645.1 Pseudobdellovibrionaceae bacterium
GAAAGCTGGCTGAACTCGAGGAGACATTCGTAGCACTGACTGCAACAAGGGAATAATTAAAGGTGCTATAGGTGGTTTCACTAAGAGTGAATGAAAATGTTCCATCGCTACAAGGTGTTGAATCGGTGGTTCCACCGGACAAATTGACCATCGTATTGAGTGGGCAAGTACCCGCCAGGGTTATCTGTGCATCACTTGATGTGTACGGCGAGGAATTCGGTGCAGTGATCACTGGTGCACTTGGGGCTGCCGCGCTCCGAGTCCAACTGGTTTGAGAATGGGTTGATTGATTTCCATAAACATCAGTTTGGTAAAGCTCGAACGCGTAGGTAGCGTCTGTTGTTTTGGTGATAGAAAAAGAATAGGTTCCGCCATTGCTGCAGGTTGCAGACTGGGTGGCGTCACCAATCAAATTTACTGTAAGACCTGCAGCGCAGGCTCCAGAAATCGTCAAACTGCTATCGCTTGAATGGTATGGGTAGGAGGCTGGTGTTGTGATGGTCGGTGCGGCCGGTGGCTCAGTATTGCGGATCCACGTCAGCGTTGAATTGTCGGAGGGATGATGGATCAATGATTCCTCGCGGAGAGTGTAATTAAAGGTTCCATCGTTGGCTTTTTGCACGATAAAACTAAAGCTCCCCTGGTCAGTGCAAGGGGTTTGTTTGTCTTCATCACCGCCCAAGAAGATTTTTGCTCCAGGGCCGGGAGTGCAGGTACCAGTGATGGACAAACTGTCTGTATTGGACGGGTGCGAAGTCTGCGCCGGATAGGTGAGTGAAGGAGGAGCCAGCTTAGGTGCTGATGGTAAGATAGCATTGCCTTCCGCTGGGGGCGTGCCAGATTTTTTACCGCCTCCACAGGAGGCTATTAAAAGAGTTAGAAACGAAAAAGTAAGAGCCTTCAAAGTTCTTTGGGTGAACTTAGAAAGATTGCTCTTCTCAAAATTGTCCCCTGACAATGGTTTCTTCATCTTGTACCTCTACAACGTGCCGTTTAAATATACCGAGTTAGTTCAATTGGTTCTATCATTGTAACTCTCATCGTCATTTTATTAAATAGGCTTTAGTATTGCGAAGGCAAAAAACCAAAATATATGTAAACAATAACAATTTATTCTCTTAATGAGACAGAAAACTAGGTGGGCCTAACGTTGCTGTGTTTTAGTCTGAGACATCTCAAATTCCGATCTGGTACAATTCTGGATGCTACTGATCAGGCAAAAGTTCATCGAGAGTGTCGGCCACCACTGTTAGCTTCAGACAAATCTGAGAAAGGTGAGATCTTGAAATCTTTAGAAGAGTGTACCCATCGAGATCGTAAGCATCTCATCAAAGTCCTCAATGGATCAAAGAACGGCTGGTCCAATGTTGCGCAGTCCAAGATTGGTCGACCACTCAGTTACAATAAGGAGGAGTTGCTTCCTCATGTCCGCCGACTTTGGCTAAACAGGGAGCGGATTTCACCTTGGAGAATGAAGGCTGGTTTGAAGGATTGGCTGCCTTTTGATGACGAGTGTCTTGGCTATTTAAAGCTCTAACTTCAGAAAATGAGCCCCACCACGCTCGAATGCACAAAGGGCCTCTCAACAATGTCTCCCGCCCGGTTCATGAAAAACAGAGTTCCAATTAACACTTTGGATTCACGAATTACCAAGTCTGGCTTCACGCAAACAGATACGGTCGCCCACTGTGGGGACGCTATTCTTAGCTCATATGCTCATTCGCTGACGGTGACGGATATTTTTTCAGCGTGGACCGTGAATCGGGCTCTATTCACCAAACATGGGACTCGTTTCGTATTCACACGTTCGCGACCCTATAAAAAGAACGACAACTGTTTTGTGGAACAGAAAAACCTCACCCCTGTGAGAGAGCTTTTTGGCTATGAGCGATTTGAAGACCCTAAGCTTGTCGATTTAATGAACGACATTTATATCAACTACTGGAACCCACTCCAGAACTTCTTCATACCCAATTACAAGTTGAAAGAAAAGATTCGGATTGGATCCAAGGTTGTCAAAAAATACGATCTGCCTCAGACTCCCTACTCACGGTTGCTCAACTTTGGCAACCTAACGCCAAGGAGATTGAAATTTTAAAGGAGCAGAAGGCCAAACTTAATCCCTTTACGTTAAAAAGGGGCCTTGAAGAAAAGCTGAAGGAATTTTTTGAAGCTGCTCGTAAAACTAAAGTTGGTGGTGAGGAAAGCGAACAAAACCAAGGAAAAACCAATAGACGAGCGGAATAAATAAACTTGTTTTGGTGTCAGGTTGGATGGGGTGTCCTACCCCGGAGGACCGAGAACTCGCGGCCCCCTTCGCCAACTTCGTGTTGGCTGCGGGTCGCATTCGGCGGCCAAAGTGACGCCAGTCACAAAATCTCTCGAACGAATTTTCACAAAAGTAAAAGTCTGATGACGGCATCGTCGATACAACCAAACTACTATTAATTAGTACATAGATATTCCGACATTTACGCAGCGTATTTCAAATTATCTTTTCCAAAAAATGATTTTACTTTTTCAGGATTTTTCTGAAGGGATCTCATTGAGCTTTCAATTTGGTTTTT
>JBILOD010000443.1:0-3803 GCA_044374645.1 Pseudobdellovibrionaceae bacterium
GCCCAAAAGAATCGCTCCAACCAACGGCAAAAGAAAAACCCCTGCAGCAATCGGCGCACGCAGACCTCCGTTCCAAAAAGTGCCATTCAGAATGATTGCGGCCAATGAGAATAGCATAGCGTAGGAGTGCCAGGCCCTTGGCATTGATTTTCGGGAATCATGAGCCACCACGAGCAGTAAAATCCCGAAAAAAACCGTGGGTAACAACTTGAAGACAGAAAATCCCGAGAGCGTGATACGAAGAATCGTTGTCAGTAATATCAGTGACGCCACGATCAAGCTTGATCTTCGAATAAATGATACCCGAAACACTTGATCCGCAGTGAGTTCTTCTGTGTCCTTCACAACAATCCGTTCCGCCTGACCTTTTAACACAACCTCTTCCTCTGAATTCAATCGAACCAACCCTCTTCTTTATGGAGTCCGTACCGAAATAGACTATTCAACCGCAGCGAAACCCGCGTTGCCATCTTAAGTTATCCTTCTATGATGCCTCAATCGATTCAATACAATCAAGACTAGGAGAACTTTCCAGCAGGCTAAAGGTATAATGAATAATGAAATCCTGGACCATCAACGGAGTCCCTCTATTAAGGTTTTAGGGGGCCATGCCTATCAACCAACGTTCTGCCCAAAAAGCTGAATGGTTTTGACACCTTTACTCTTTTGGTATTAATCCTAAAGCACGCTATATTCTGTGATTCTTCGTTCCATGGGAGGGACCATAACGTGATTGAAAACCCGATTGTCAGGGTTCAAAATCTTGAAACCACGTTCTATTCAAAAAATGCAGGAAGCACCCAGGCCTTTAAGGCTGTCAATGGCCTTTCCTATGATATTAACCAAGGTGAAACCCTCGGTCTTGTCGGAGAAAGTGGATGCGGCAAGTCCGTCACCTCTTTTTCCTTGATGCGCTTAATTGAACCTCCTGGCAAAATCACCGGAGGAACGTTTTTTTTGAAGGGCCAGGAGATTCTGCAACTCAGTGAACGCCAAATGCAAGATCTTCGTGGCAAGGACATGGCCATGATTTTTCAAGAACCTATGACCGCCCTCAATCCGGTGCTCACGATTGGTTTTCAGATCGACGAACAAATTCTTCGGCACGAAAAACTCTCCACGAAAGAGGCGCGCGATCGTTCCATAGAAATGTTGAAATTAGTAGGAATCCCATCCCCCGAAGTCCGCTATAAACATTATTTACATCAACTTTCGGGAGGCATGCGCCAGCGCGCGATGATTGCAATGGCACTTAGCTGCAATCCGAGCTTTTTAATCGCCGATGAACCAACAACGGCCCTCGATGTAACGATTCAGAGCCAAATTCTCGAGCTTATTCAATCGTTGCAAGAAACGCGCAAAATGAGCGTGCAATTTATCACTCATGATTTGGGCGTCATCTCTGAAATCAGTGACCGCGTCTTGGTCATGTACGGAGGCCAGACCTGCGAACTGTCCTCCACCAAGGAGATTTTCCTCTCCCCAAAACATCCATACACGGCGGCCTTGATTGAATCGATTCCTAAGCTAGGTTCAAAACTACATCGATTGCCAACGATTGAGGGTTCAGTGCCTGCGCCCATGGATTTACCAAAGGGCTGTCCGTTTCAAACACGCTGCCCACGCGCCAAGACAGAATGTAAAGATCAACGCCCACCGTTGGAGGCCGTCAGTGCCACACAATCGGTTGCCTGTTTCAATCCACTTTAAGGCGAGATGAACACAATTATGGAAAACATCTTAGAAGTACGAAATTTAAAAAAACACTTTCGGATCAAAAACGGTTTTTTCCATCGTGACGCCGGTGCCGTAAAGGCCGTTGACGGTGTGAGCTTCACTCTGAAGAAAGGTGAAACATTGGGGTTGGTGGGCGAAAGTGGTTGCGGAAAATCAACTTTAGGTCGAACCTTGATTCGACTCTATGAACCCACCGAAGGAAGTATTCTGTTTAAAGGCCAGGATTTTTGCCAGGTGAAAGGTTCACAACTCCGTCAACTCCGACGCCATATTCAGCTGATTTTTCAAGATCCCTACGCCTCTCTCGACCCGCGCATGACCATCGGTCAAATTCTCATGCAGCCGATGGAGATTCACAATCTGCACGCGCCAAAAGAGCGTCTCGATCGCGCCCGTGAGCTCCTGGAGCTTGTGGGTCTACGTCCAACTCATATTGACCGTTATCCCCATGAGTTTTCAGGCGGACAACGCCAGCGAATCAGCATCGCACGCGCGATTGCGCTTGAGCCAGAACTCATCATAGCCGATGAGCCTGTCAGTGCTTTGGATGTTTCGATCCAAGCGCAAATTTTGAACTTGCTTAAAGACCTGCAAGATAAATTTAAACTGACATTTATTTTTATTTCTCATGATCTCAAGGTGATCGAGCATTTTTGCGACCGAGTTTCAGTGATGTATCTAGGACGCATCGTAGAAACAGCCACGCGCGATGAAATTTATGAAAACCCACGGCATCCCTACACCCAAGCCTTGTTTTCATCAATCCCGCAAGTTGGCCATGGCAAAAAGAAAATCCAAAAGGGTCTGACCGGTGAGGTGCCAAGCCCCCTAGATCCTCCGACCGGTTGTCACTTTCATCCTCGTTGCCCAAGGGTGATGGCAAAGTGCTCGGTGGAATCACCCCTAATAACCTCCATCACTGAACACCACGAAGCGGCCTGCTGGTTGAACACCAACATCACGGAGACCAAACAACCATGAAAAACAAATTCTATTTATCGTTGATTTTATTGATATTGACCCTGCACGGCTGCACCCGTGGCCAAAAGGGACCGACGAACCTAGAACTCAAAATTGGAATTTCACAGGAATTTGAAAATCCCAATCCTCTGATCATGACCATGCTTGCGACGACTTACTTGAGTGGTCTGGTCATTCGACCCCTCACGGTGATGGATGCCCAAGGCCAATGGATTCCCTTGTTGGCCAAAAGTATTCCTACGTTGGGTCAGGGAGCCGAAGTGATCATAGAGAATGGTCAGAAAAAAATGAAAGTTCTTTGGGAGATCAAAGAAAACGCGGGATGGGGTGATGGAACCTCTGTAACCTGCGCAGACTTTGCATTTTCACGATCGATTGCCATTAATCCCTTAGTCGCCATTCCTGAAAAAGAAAACTACGCGAGCATCGAACGAATTGATTTTGACCAATCTACGCCCAGGAAATGTTTTTTTATTTACAAAACTGTTCGATGGGATTTTTCTCACATCGGCACAATATTTCCAGTCGCCAAACATCTTGAAGATTCGGTCTATCAACAATTTAAGGATCAACCCGAAGGGTACGAAAAGAACACAACCTACGGAAAAAACCCTACCACCCCAGGGCTTTACAATGGCCCTTATGTGATTTCTGAAATCAAACTTGGGTCTCATATCGTCCTGCGACCGAACCCACATTTTTACGGGTCAAAACCGGCAATTCAAAAACTGATCATTAAGATCATTCCCAACACCGGAACACTTGAGGCCAATTTGCGCTCCCGCCAGATTGATATGATATCGTCCATTGGTTTTTCTTTGGATGAAGCCATCGCCTTTGAAAAAAAAATTAAGGCTGATCAGCTGCCTTTTGTTGTTCACTTTAAACCCAGTCAGACCTTTGAACACATTGATGTTAATTTAGAGAACCCGATCCTAAAGGATCTGCGCCTACGTCAGGCAATGATGCATGCCATGAATCGCACTGATTTAACCAACGCGCTTTTCGAAGGCCGCCAGACCCCGGCCTTGCACTTTGTTTCCAGTATTGATCCTTGGTTTACGAATGATCCACAGGTTGTTACC
>JBILOD010000044.1:0-12749 GCA_044374645.1 Pseudobdellovibrionaceae bacterium
GCCACTTCCAATGCTGAGGGTTCATGTTCGAATGTTTTTGTGCTTTGATCAGGTAGAATAATTGTAATCATTTGGGTTCAGCAGGTTAATGGGTGGTTGAGAACATTTTATGTTTTATCTTCATCCCTTTAAACCTAATGGATAAAGGGAGTTAGGTCAATTAAAGCTTTTCACAACTCGATCTAAAAACCCTTAGGTCCAAATCACATTCTTTCGGGAACTGGAATTCCTAGCAAACTCAGCCCCTGCTTGAGAACCCGAGCCGTTGCTGCCGCCAACATCAGGCGGTCTTGCTTCAGTTTTTGAGTTTCGGCCTGCCCAATCGGACATTCATGATAAAACTGTGAAAATTGCTTAGCCACTTCATAGAGATAATTACATACGACATTAGGCCGGTACGATTCCACCGCCTGACTCACAATCGAATTCAATTGACCTAATAGCACCATAAGCTGCAACTCAGATGGTTGATGTAGGCTCTCACCCTGGGGCTCATTTATGCCGTCCGCTTGGAATTTACGTAGCAAACTCTGAATACGAGCGTAGGCATATTGAATGTAAGGCCCTGACTCACCATCAAGCTTAAGCCATTCAGCCATATCAAAAACAATCTTTTTGTTAGGGTCCATTCGAACCATACCGTACTTAATTGCCCCTTGAGCCACAATAGTGGAGGTCGCTTGAATTTCGTCCTCCGTCCATTCACCAGCATAGCGATTCAAATAGTTTGTTTTAACGTGATTTTCCATTTGGTGAACTAACTGCACCAACGGAACAATATTTCCCTTACGGGAGCTCATGGCTCCATCAGGCAATTCGACAAAGTTGTATTGCAAATGAAAACACTGGTCCGCATATTGAAATCCGAGATGCTTTAGAGTCGCAAACACCTGTTTAAAGTGCAGAGCCTGACGGGTATCCACCACATAAATACTTTTTTCAATGTGATGATCTTGAAACTTTCGACGAGCCAACTCAACATCCTTGGTGGCATAGAGGCCATTTCCATCGGACTTCAGAAGAACACAGAACCCCAGATTTTCATGATTCAGATCCAACCCAATAGCACCTTCACTCTCCACGAGCTTGCCATCTGCAAAATACTGTTTAATGGTCTTCACTGAATCCGAATCAACATCACTTTCCCAATACCAATGATCAAATTCAATACCACACCAACGATAAACTTCATTCATCAAATCAATCGACCATTGTCGAGTCTCTTTCCAGAGATCGTAGTACTCCCCAGACTTAGTTTCAATTTGCCGCAGAATCTCGGTCAGTGCCTTCCGATTTTTTAACTCTTCGGGAGTGTCTTCTTGGTCCTCAAGAAGGAGGTGTGCGCGGGAATACATCTTACCAAGCCACTCGCCTTTATGTTCAGTGGGGATAGGCTCTTGATTATGATGTTTAAGATACCAAAGACACTTGGCCACGTGGGTACCTACATCACCCGGAAAGGTTGTGCTTATAACAGGGTAACCAGCATAACTATACAACCGAACAACGGCATCCCCCAAACAAGCGTTGCGCATATGCCCCACATGAAGTTCCTTATGAGTGTTTGGTTGAGAGTATTCAACCATTGTGCGCGGAGGAGATTCAAACAACTTTTGTTGAAATGACTGCCCAGTTAAGAGTGGCGAAAGAATTTTTTCAGTCAGTACTTTTCCTGAAAAAAAGAAATTCACATAAGGACCAACATTCTGAACCTGACTGAATAGATGACCCTCGCGAGATTTCAATAACTCCGAAACGTTCTGCGCAATCACCGGAGGGCCAAGTCGCAAAGACTTGGCCAACGGAAAGGTCCCCCATGCAAGATGCCCCATCTCTTTTTGAGGGGGTAAAACTAAGAGTTGATAAATGCCTTCTACTGAAAGTCCAGTTTCTGGCCACTGACTCTCAAGAGCCCTGAGGATTTCCTCTGCCAGCGCCACCTTGAGACTATCAAACATCGTTTTTTTCATGAAAGACCTTTTTTAATTCGTTCTCAGCTCTCTTCCCTATACCCCAGGTAAACTTTTAATAGGTTACATGGTGATTAAGAGCCTCATGCATTCGAGGATCTTTAACCGCTACAGGTGAGTTCTTTTCAAAGAAGCGGAACACCGACAACATAAAAACGCCGGCAATCCCAGCAAAAATCAAAATTTCAAGAGCTCCAAAAGTGACATGATTTTCATTAAAGTTAGGGTAAATAATCCAGTACAAATCCACGAATTGCATCACCAAAACACCCCAACAAACCAACTTCAAGACCCCTTCATTTCGCTTAGATCCACGTGGCAACAGGATCAAGAATGGAATGATAAAGCGGAAAATCAAAAGTGCCATTGAAATTCCAAACCAGCCGTTCTGAGCACGCAATAAGAAGAATTCGGTTTCCTCTGGAATGTTCGCATACCAAATCAACATGTACTGACTGAACGCGATATAAGCCCAGAATACAGTGAACCCCTTAAGGAACTTTGCCAAATCATGAATGTGTTCCTCATTGATATAACCCTTAACAGCGCCGCCGTTCTTTACTGCGTAGGTCAATAGAATCATGAATGCAAATGTAGTCTGAATCAAACCAGCAAAACAGTAAACACCCCAAATTGTGCTATACCAGTGAGGCAAGAGAGCCATCAGTAAATCAACACTGAACAAGCTAAAACCCAATGAGAACACCAACAAAAAGGCGATACTCCAAGGAAGCGCAGCATGGGTCAATTGGTGATCCCCTGACTTGTCTTGTGCTAAAGAGCGTCCAACGATTTGATGACGAAACATCCACATTAGTAAACCAAAACCAAACACTCGCACTAAAAAGAATGGAATATTGAGGTAGGCTTTTTTAACCTGTAAAAGTGCGTCGGTTGCCATAATATCAGCATTTGCCCATGGATAAAGGTGCTTTAAACCAAACACCAAAATCAATCCGCCCACTATAACAAATGGAATGAACGCTGTTAGTGATTCAGCAATCCTCCTTATAGAAGCACTCCATCCTGCTTTAGTGACCGATTGAAGGGCTGAAAAAAACAAACCACCCAATGCGAGACAGGTAAAATAGAAGAACGCTAAAAGGTAGGCTGGCCAAGCACGATCCTGAAACTTAAACACGCCAACCAAGAAAGCGATCAAGCCTAGTGCCGTAGCCGCCATAGCTGCGGTTTTTGCACCTGAACTTGGCGAATAATGCGACGCCTGTAGTTGTTCTTGATGATGAGTAGCCATGATTACTTAGTCTCCTTTTGCAGATGTCGAATGTACTGTACAACCGCCCAGCGCCATTCCTCTTTAGGAATATGCGAAGCATAGGGGCCCATCACACCCTGACCCATCTGGATCACATGATAGATTTGACCATCTTTCCAATTTTTAACTTTATCTGAATGCACTGTAGGTGGTTTTAACGCCATCTTCTCGGCCACTAAACTCTTCCCATCACCTTTTTCGCCGTGGCAAACAGCACAGTGAATATCGAAGTACTTTTGTCCAGTCACCAAAACTTCAGAAGAAAAATCGCCGGCCAATGGATTCACATTATTAGTCGCACCATCATAGTCCGTCGCAAAACGATAGGGCTTAAATCCCAGAGGCACTGTGTGCTCAGGTGGCATTCGCATTCCACGATGCTGAGGAGAAGTTTCATCATACTCCTGCGCCTTTATCGCGGGTGACTCCATCATATCCTGAATCAATTCTACGTTAGGCTTATTGCCACCGCTACAAGCTGCGAGCGAAAGCACCAGCCCAACCAACATCGACTTCAATTGCAATTCTTTAATTTTCATAGTCATGATTAGTACTCCGCCACTTTCTTCACTTCCGTAGCGCCCATCTGTTTAAAGATCTCGCTGATTTTGGCTTCGTCATAACCTACGTCATCTTTAGGAATAAAGATGGCGAACTTATGGCTCGTTAAATCTGGATCAATCACAGGTGGATCAACTTTTGGCAAACCACAGAAATAGAACAACGCTCCGACTGACGACAAGGCCGCAAACAAGATGGTTAATTCAAACACCACTGGGATAAACGCTGGCAAACTGAAAAACGGTTTACCACCCACGTTGATCGGCCAGTTCACTGCGCTTGTCCACCAAGTGAACAACAATCCTGCCGAACAACCAGTGAACCCTGCGATAAAGGTCACATAAGGAATATTAGATCTTTTAATATCCATTGCATCCTCCATCCCGTGAACTGGGTATGGAGTAATGGCGTCCATCTTTTTAAAACCTTGATTGCGACACTTTTTAACCGCTTCAAGAAGTAAATGCTCGTCTTGCCAAATACCGGCAATGCCAGATTGAGTCTTAGCCATGGTGACCTCCGTGTGAATCACGACCTACATGAAGCACCGGTTTAACTTCGGCAATAGATACCGCCGGGAACAATCGCAGGTACAACAAGAACAATGTGAAGAACATTCCGAAACTTCCAACAAGGATCGACGTATCCATCCAAGTCCAACCATACATACCCCAGTTGGATGGCAGGAAATCGCGATGCAAAGAGGTCACTGTGATCACAAAACGCTCGAACCACATACCGATGTTTACGAAAATCGAAACCACAAACATGATTGGAATCGACCGACGAGCGGCCTTAAACCAGAACACCTGCGGAGAAAGTACGTTACAACTCACCATTGTCCAATAAGCCCAAGCATAAGGACCAAGGGCACGATTCATAAATACATATTTCTCATACGGGTTGCCTGAATACCAAGCGATGAAGAACTCAGACGCATAAGCGTAACCCACTAAAAGACCAGTGGTCATAATGATTTTATTCATGACTTCCATATGATCAAGAGTGATGTAGTTCTTAAATTCCGGAAAACCAATCCGCACCAAGGTCATTAGCGTGATCACCATTCCGAATCCAGAAAAGATCGCGCCCGCAACGAAGTATGGAGGGAAAATAGTCGTATGCCAACCTGGTAGGTTAGATACCGCGAAGTCGAACGATACGATCGTGTGAACCGACAACACGAGAGGAGTCGAAAGACCTGCCAAGAGCAAGTACAACATTTCGTAGTGACTCCAGTGGCGCGCAGAACCTCTCCAACCCAAAGACAAGGCGCCATAAATCACACGGCGCACTTTATTTTTCGCACGGTCACGAAGGGTCGCAAAATCCGGAACCAATCCGATGTACCAAAACACCATTGAAACCGTAGCATAGGTAGAAACCGCAAAAACGTCCCACAAAAGTGGCGAACGGAAGTTGGTCCAAAGTGGACCACGTTGGTTAGGATATGGAAACAACCAGTAATCCAACCAAGGACGGCCTGTATGCAAGAGTGGGAATAAGCCCGCAGTCATAACCGCAAAAACGGTCATCGCTTCAGCCGTTCGTGCCACCGACGTTCTCCATTTCTGCCGAAACAAAAATAGGATCGCAGAAATCAAGGTACCCGCGTGACCAATACCAATCCAAAACACGAAGGTCACAATCATTGTACCCCAGCCAATTGGGTTGTTGATACCCAATAAGCCCACACCCGTTGCAACTAAAATGCCTATGCAAATGATGTAATAGAGGAATAAAGCCTTTGCGCTCAAGAACATCGCCAACCATCCACCGGATGGCATGGTCTCCACTGGGGCGCAAATATCATCTGTGATATCTTTTAAGGTCTTGTTGCCAAGAACCAATGGGTTCCGCTTCATCATGCGTGATCCCCTTTCTTCGCTTCTTCATGGTGCGGATTAATAATTCGCTCATTATTGTTTCTAATTTTGGTCATATAACGAACTGCCGGTGCCGCATTGAACTCTTCTAGCAGTGAATAGCTGCGTGGATCGTCCTTAAACATCTTGGACACCTGACTCTTCGGATCATTGACGTCACCAAATACAATGGCACCAGTTGGGCACGTTTGTTGACACGCGGTCTTGATTTCGCCATCTTTCAATTCGCGTCCTTCTTGTTTCACCGTGTCTTTTACGTTCTTGATACGCTGAACACAGAAAGTACATTTTTCCATGACCCCACGAACACGCACACCCACTTCTGGATTAAACGCCATATTTTCAGGCTTTTGCATGTCTTTACGGTAGTTGAACCAATTAAAACGACGTACTTTATACGGACAGTTGTTCACGCAGTAACGAGTTCCGACGCAACGGTTATAAACCATCTCATTTAAACCCTCATCACTGTGAACGGTGGCCAAAACTGGACAAACCGTTTCACAAGGAGCGTTGTCGCAATGTTGACACATTACGGGCTGAAACACTGTTTCTGCGTCCGAAGGCTCGCCTGTATAATAACGATCAATGCGAATCCAATGCATTTCTCGACCCTGAAGAACATATTTCTTACCAACAATTGGTACGTTGTTCTCTGACTGACATGCGACGACGCAAGCACTGCACCCAGTACAAACATTCAAATCCACCGCCATAGCCCATTTGTGCCCATCATAGCGATGATAAGGCCAGATCGAGAAAATTTTGTGTTTATGAATTCCAGCGGACTTGTCCTCGAGATACTCTTTAAGAGTCGCTTCGATCACAATCGCACGACCTTCCATTGTATGGTGTCCTTGAACGTTAGCCAAAGTGTATTTTTCACCCGTCGACTTAACGTTTACAAGTAGGCCCGAAGAAATCATCGAATTGTTTTTAAAGGCTACCAATGGGTAGGCATTGAAACCGATCCCATTTCCAATCTTGCCTGCACGAGTGCGACCATAACCCACGGCCACTGCCACAACATCATCATGAAGACCAGGCTGAATGTGAATTGGCGCCTGAAGTTTAGTGGCCTTATTATCCACAACAACTTCTAATTCGATTTTATCGCCTTCGCTAAGCCCCATCTTTTCAGCTGTACCCATTGAAATTGAAGCGTAGTTATCCCAGACAATCTTAGTCACAGGATCTGGAAGCTCTTGCAGCCAACCGATGTTTGCAAGCTCACCTTGTCCCACCTGAACGGTTGGATAGAGAACAAGCTCAAAACCATTTTTATTGACAGGCTTAACGCCCTGAAGTTTTTCAACATTGGCATTTCGAGCATTGGCGCGATCATCTATGACTGAGCCAACAGATCCTTTTTGAAGGACTTCAAGCCAGAAATCCTCAAACGAAGATTTACCGGCCACTGCCATTACTTTTTCTTTCCAGAAAGTACGAACAGCATCATAGTCTGATTCTGACTTCATCAATGGGGTTGAACCCGCTGCCCACTGAGCCAGACCCACCAAAATACTACGAGTTTCGTACATTGGTCGAATGGTCGGCTGCTGAATGGCGAACACACCTTGAACCGCTTCACTGTCACCCCAAGCTTCCACTGAATGATGATCAGTAGCAACGAAATCCGCTTTAATGGCTGTTTCATCCATGTGTGAACCAGTGTAGACAACAGTCTCCACTTTCGCGAGAGCCGCAGTGAATTTTTCACCGATAAAATAAACAGGATTTACACCATGAATGATCAAGGTTTTAACTTTACCTGCATTCATCGCATCAATCAAACTGAGGAGTTCCGATGCTGAGCCGTTCAGCGCCACTTGAGATTGACTATAAACGACAGTGTAACCATCGTTACCAAGAGCAGAGTTCAAAGCATTGACAGCCACTTGCAACTGAAGAGCTTCTTCAGTTTGTGCCGCCATACCTCCAGCAACAACAAGACCTTCACCTTTAGCTTTAATTAGACTTTGGGCTATTTTCGCTAAAGCCTGGGAATCCTTTAATCCCAACATTTCAGCTGAATTAGCGTACGCTGATAAGGACTCCTTCAAGGCTGCATTTCCAGCCAATCCAGATAAACCGGCTTTTACAACCACTTCATACAACAAGCCCATAGCAACCGTTAATTGTTGCGATGGCTTAATCTTAATGCGTTTATCCGCATTCGCGCCCGTCAGAGAATAGTTAGAGTCAAATACAACCAGTTCACTCATTCCCACAACATCGCGACGTCCGTCAGCGAACTGCCTATTGTACGCAGTTGGAGTAAGCCACGTTCCCAAAAAGTCAGCATCGATACTCACAATCGTACGTGCTCGATCAAAGCGATAACTTGGAACTAAAGCGGTACCATAACTGGCTTCTTGGCCTCGAGTGATTGCATCTGGAGATGTAGGTTCCCACACCACATGCTGAGCTTGGGTTGATACCTGGAAATCTTTGATCATTTGACGAAGCGTCGGAGAGGCCAAGTGGCCCGTCAAAAGATAAGTTCCACCCTTTGCTACCGCCGATTTTACTTTTTCATCAAGAGATGACCAAGTTATGCTTACAGTCTCAGCATTACCACGATCTTTTCTTTGTAAGTTCTGTTTAGGTCCCTGAAGGCGATCTGGATCATAACATGAGAGTAGGTAAGCTTGACCACGTGCACTCAAAGCACCGCGGCTCACAGGGTGATTCGGGTTACCTTCGAACTTGATTGGGCGGCCTTCACGAGTCTTAACGAGCAAACCGAAAGCCTCTGAACCATCAAACCAGGTCGATGAATAATGAAGAGCCTGACCAAGGGTCACCTCTTCGGGTTGCTTTGCATAGGGTACAATCTTTTGCACCGGACGGCGCAAACAACCGGCGGAGCCCAAGGCCAAGGATGCACCCATCAATTTAAGGAATTCACGTCGAGCCCAACCATCTTCGCGATCTTCTTCGCGCAATGGAGAAGACATAAATTCTTGTTCTGCAATCTTTTGAAATTCTGGATCTTTACCCCATTGCTCCAAGCTACGCCAGTAACGCTCATCGCGCTCAACTTGCGGGCGCATGGCCTTCTTCATCGCTTCTATTTCTGGGGAATGATCATGGTGATTCATATCTGACATATTAAATAGTCTCCCGCAATTATTGATGGCACGTCGTACAGTTCAATGACGCCTTATTTTCAGGCTGTCTGTGGCAGTTTATACACCAACCCATCGATAAATCGGAGAATTGGAAAACTGTTTTCATTGTATCAACTGGACCATGACAAGTGTTACAGCTTACGCCCTTCTGAACGTGGGCTGAGTGATTGAATTGAACGTGATCAGGCAACATATGCACGCGCACCCACTCAATCGACTCACCTTTTTCATAGGCTTCACGCATTTTCGTGATAAATGGAGAATCGGTTTTCACTTGAATATGACAATTCATACAAGTGCTCAAAGCAGGTACATTTGAGTGTTTTGCACGTTCCACTTGATTGTGACAGTATTGACATTTCATTTGATAAAGACCCACATGCTGAGAGTGATCAAATGGAATTGGTTGATCCGGTTGATGATTTTTGTTGTACCCGATACCAGGCTGAAACTTACTACATGCTCCAAATACCAAAGCTAAAATCGCAAGACTTAGCCAGGTCCAGAGTCGACTTAACGTTGCTATTTTGTGCATACCCTCTTCCTGTAGTTAAGACGCCAATCTCTATTCAATCGGTCGTCCATTGATGACAGTTTTTGTTAATTTCCGTAAGTCCCCATATAAAGACTATTTTTTTCAATTGTCCAATATCTTTTTGAAAATTTCTTGAGAAAGCCGCGCACCAAAATCTGATGCCAACAAGCCGACACACCAAAGTGACAAAGCCAGCTTGAACCCGCACAACGAGAATGCAAATTTGATAAGCATTTTTCAGAGACAGATTAACTCTTATTGATCTTTTTCTGCGCACTTCAAATCGCACAAAAAAAAGGAGACAGATACCGACAGCCTTCGTTCGTTAGACCTTCTTCATGTTTTTTTGACGACGCAACCGTCGAAGACCGAAGATCGAAATGGCGATCCAGAAAATTTCAATCACAAAGGAGCCGAGATTGAAGTTGATCAACAGACTCACTTCAAGCAATGCGGCTCCCGCGAGATTGAGCCAATAATAACGAACATCATCGCGATTCAATCGCCCCTGTTCAATCATAAAGTAGGCCACCACGATACAAGCCATTCCGCTTAACCCAATGATATGGCCAAAGAGGTGAATTTCCGGCTGCGATACGAAAGCTTGATACTGGGACAAAAAATCTGAAGTGCGATTATCCATGCATCCACCCTAAAAACGATCCTCGAAAATAGCAAGTGAGATTTGCAGCTTAAATCGTTCCGATTGTGTTTCACAATATGGTGCAAGATAGGTCCTACGCCCTAGCCTTCAATAACACCAATGGCTCGACTCCATTCGGGAGTCGGTGCTACTAGCTTTCTTTCACGCGTATCAAAGAGCCCAAATAGCATCTCAGCCTCACAACACAATTGTTGTTTTTCGTTCATCATAGTTTGCCGCAGAACTGCGGTCTTTCGTTCTGTACGAAGGGTTTCGGATTCAATGATGATTTTCTCACGCAATCGAATTTCACGCAAAAAACGCAATCGACATTCTAGAACTATTGGGCCTAATCCAGAAGACTTTATATAGGCCAGATCATACCCCCGAGCGGTGATAAATTCCCAACGGGCCTCTTCGAAGAGTTGCAGATAGGCAGCATTGTTCACATGACCAAAGGTATCGAGGTGACTTTCGCGTATCAAAACGGGGTACTGAAATTTGACAAATGATTTTTCTGAACTCAAAGATCATCTCCTTTTAGTGAAGAACGTTTTCTCTTTACAATTATCATACCTTAAAAAATCCCGAACCA
Source organism: Pseudobdellovibrionaceae bacterium (assembly GCA_044374645.1). Taxonomy (GTDB): domain Bacteria; phylum Bdellovibrionota; class Bdellovibrionia; order Bdellovibrionales; family Bdellovibrionaceae; genus CAUJGP01. The sequence goes on from JBILOD010000044.1 coordinate 10,601, forward strand.
CATGACAATCAAGTTTTCCAAACATTATGTTACACCCATTTCATTCTCTCGGGGGACGGAGCCCGAATTTCGCACTCCGCTCCCCACGAAATCCGGCAACTCCATCGTCCCAAGACCCTTAATTAACATTTAGTTTAGGAATGAGCATTGTATCGCAAATGCATTCATGCGTATCAGTCGTTTCATTCAACTATGGCCAGAAAACGCAAGCGTTCATCTATTCTGGCGGTGCCATAATAAGGAATATTACTTAGAGGATTCCTCTTTTAAGGATTTATTTTTTATTTGCCTACAAAGAGCACTCGATTACAAAGACCAAGGAGAAAACTGCCAAATCAATGCCTTTTGTCTCATGGAAAATCATGTACATTTGGCTGCTACCTATACCAACGGGGCAAAAAACCTCTCAAACTTTATGCGCTATGCGCATGCACTTTTTGGGATCCACTACAACAAACGCAATCGCCGCAGCGGCAAAGTTGCTGAAGGTCGACCTAAGACACCTCGCATTCAAGACGATTATCACGCTATGCAAGTCCAATTTTATATTGAAGCAAATCCAATTCGAGCTGGTATCCATACTGAGGCGACATTAAAGCTAAGTATGTATTCAAGTTATGGATTCTACGCTTATGGCCGCCGATCTCCATTCACAAAACTATTAACCATACCCGCTTGGTATTTGAGACTCGGAAAAAATCAACATGAACGCCAAAAAAAATACCGTAAACTTTTTCTGGAATATCTAGAGAGAGAAAACAACGACGCTCAAGTCACCAACCATTTTATGGGAATGTTAATTGGAAACTATTTTTGGATTGAAGAAGCTCGTGCAGAGATAGGACAACTTAAAGAAGCACGATTATCAATCATAAAACTTCCAAAAAGAACCACTGATCCACCGACAAAACCCAGCTAGATTCTCCTGAAACAGGGCAAATTCAAGGCAAGCTTCAAATCAAACAAGGGGTAGTCATGACGGGGCACTCCACTCTGCGAAGGGGTGCCCACGTTAAATGAAGGTTGAGGCAAAGAGAACGCCGAATTTGGACTTTTTCAGAGGAATCTACCTAGCTCTGAAATTAACAGGCGCAAATCAATCACCCCTCACCCTTCACTTTGGTGGTGGACCTGAGAACTTTTATTCATTTTTTAGACTCTATTCTAAAATCGAATACCCAAACCCAGGAAAGAAGAGTGTCGTCCGTAAAATTTTAACAAGAACCTCCAACATGGATTCTGCTGGGTTATATCTGGTCGACATTCAAAAAACATTTTGGCAAAACACAGCTACACATTTGCAGACGTTGGAAGTTTCGTTGGAAAATTGGGGATTTGGGCTCCGTCCCCCGTTGGGGTTGCAGGGAAGGGCAAAAAGAGCTCGAGGGATTGACTTTCCGGGGGAGGTTTTCAATTCTGGAGGAATAGACGCACTAAACAACGGAGGTTTTATATGAATAGGCATTTAATGATTTTAACGGTAACGCTACTCGCATCTGCACTTGGAACTGTTTCCTGTGTCTCCAAATCCAAACACCTTGAGGAGGTCGAGCAATATGAAACAAAAATTAAGGCCAAAGATGGAGAGATTCAAAAACGTGACGAGGCCATCGTTAAAGCTGAGGAACAACTCAAAGACCTCGAACAAAAGCTAGTAGCCACAACAAAAGATCGAGGTCAACTCAAAGCAAGCCTCGATGACCTCAGTAAAGCCATGGAGGAAATGCGCCTCCGACGCGAACAAGAACAAAAACTCATCCAAGAGTTCAAAGACCTCACTGCCAAATTCAAGACTCTGACCGACAGCGGTGCACTCAGCGTCCGAATCTCAGGCGGCAAAATGATGGTCAGCTTAGGTTCAGATATCCTGTTCCCATCAGGATCTGCGATTCTTTCCGCAGAAGGCAAGAAAACCATTCTTGAAATTGCACAACGCCTGAACGAAATACCCGAAAAATCATATCAGGTGGAAGGCCATACCGATAATCTTCCCATTAAGACCAACATTTTCCCCTCCAATTGGGAGTTGGCCTCCGCGCGCGCCATCTCAGTCCTCAGAAATCTTATCGAGGGTGGACTTGATGCAAAACGCGTGAGCGCCGCGAGCTTCGGCGACACCCATCCGGTCGCCGAAAATGATTCCGTCGAA
>JBILOD010000045.1:0-12718 GCA_044374645.1 Pseudobdellovibrionaceae bacterium
TTTTTTACACCTTCAGCGCTCCAATCCACCGAACGAGTGGTCGTTGGAATGACGACTACGGTGTAGGCCAAAGGATTGATATTATAGGCACCGGGGCCTAGCACATCCTTCTGAATTCCACGAAAGCCCCTGGGAACAACATGTCGGGCTTTATTTTTATCCTCACTCGAAGCGGCCCCATCCGGTACATACTCACCCGGATCTTTGCCAATATTTGAAATCAAAACACCCACTTCACCCTGGTGAATCACCGTTTGTTTGCGTTTTGAAACTGAAAACAGATACGGATTGATGTAATAAGTGCCTGGCGTCAAGATCGTCTCTTGGGGACCCCGCTTCCCTCCTTGATCCAGAAATTTTTGACCGTCTTGAAAATGATTGTGACCTTCTGGAGTATGAACAAGGACTTCGTCTTTATTCATTTGTTGACCGTCTCTGGCTTCAACGATTCCGATTTCATTCTCCAAGATCATCACAGCATCACGAACTTCCACATTAAAAATTTCAGTGTTGATGTTGTAAGTTCCAGGTCGAAGAAAATCGGTTTGAGGACCCTTTTGACCACCTGTGCGCAAAAACACTTCGGCTTTTTGGAAATTGTCATGACCTTCCACAGCTCGTCCAAGCAATTGCCCCGTAGTTAAGGGACTTCCGTCCGCGGCAGTGACCACTCCAATTTGGCCTTCGGGTATAAAGGTCTTTTTGATTTTAGTGACCTTCATCAAGATGGGATTGATCTTAAATGTTCCGTTGGTCAGAAAGCGCAGTTGCTTTCCGCGAATACCACCTTTTAAAAGAAACTGTACCGGTTCTTGAAAGTTATCGTGGAATTCACCTGCTGGGTCATCTGCAAAAATTCGACCAGAGGGCAATGCGGCCCCATCCGTTGCTTCGACGATTCCCAACTCGTCTGAGGCAATCGTCACAAATTTGGTTTTTTCGACCACCCGAACGAGCGGCCACAAAATGAAGTGTAACCCCGGTGACAAGTACTCAGCCCGCAATCCGACTTGATTATCAAGTGCAAATACCCGTCCCGCTTCGAGTTCCTTACCAATAAAGCGGCGTTCAACAATCGCAATTTCATCGGCGCCCACGTTCACCAGAAAATTGGAGGCCAAAACTGCGCCCAGGACCAATAATAGAAAAATTATACCCACGCTCATGCCACCCGCCAGCAATTCCACAAACACCTCACCTAATTTTTAAGGAAAACTTTTGATTACTTTTTAACGCTCGCAAATTCATTGATAGGCGTCAATAAACCTTGTTTATACAGGATCTAAGGCGAGCACTAAGTGTCCCCTGAAAAATCTAGTTAAATCCCCTTCGAATCAAGGCTAGGCTTTATCCATGACAATAATGACATCCAATCTCATTGAAAAAGCACTCGGACTTTCGCCTGCAGATTATGATATCTATGGCGCCTTTGCGGTAAAACTGAAGGAATCCTGGCTAACAGCCCATTCTTCGATGCCCTCTCACAAACCTACGTTGGTTTTAGTGACCGGGATAACCCCGACTCCCACTGGCGAGGGCAAAACAACCACGGCAATTGCGCTCACCGATGCTCTACAAAAGTTCAGATCCGCCTCAGTTTGCTTGCGCCAAGCGTCTCTTGGGCCCTACTTTGGTGTTAAAGGTGGCGCTTCGGGAGGTGGTTTAGCGGACCTTGCCTTTCCTCAAAAAACAAATCTCCACTTCACCGGAGACTTTCATGCGATTGCATCGGCCCACAATCTCATTGCGGCTTTGATTGATAATCACCTTCATCACGGCAACCAACTACGTCTTGATTCGAAACAAATTTTCTGGAAACGTTCCATCGACATGAACGATCGCACCTTGCGATCCATCCAAATTGGGCTCGGTAAGGGAAATGGAGTTGAGCGCTCTGATGGCTTTAATATTGTCGCCGCTTCCGAAGTCATGGCGGCCCTATGCCTCGCTCAAAATCCAAATGATTTACAAGCAAAACTTCAAAAGATTGCTCTCGGCTTGAACGAAGCCGGAAGGATTGTCCGCCTCGGAGAGCTTGGTGCCGATGAGTCTCTCCATGAGCTTTTAGAGGATTCGATCCGTCCCAACATTACACTCACGCGAGGAGGGAGCCCGTGTTTTATCCACGGAGGTCCTTTCGCGAACATCGCTCACGGATGCAATTCGATTCGTGCCACCCGGGCAGCGCTAAATCTATCAGAAATAGTTGTCACCGAGGCTGGTTTTGGGAGCGACCTCGGCGCTGAAAAATTTCTCAACATCAAAGCACCTAACCTTGGAACCAGACCCGATGTGGCGGTCTTGGTAGCTAGCCTGCGAGCCCTCAAATTCCATGGCGGACAAGCCAAAGAGGAGTTGCACCTGCCCAGTCTCACCGCTCTAAAGAATGGCATAAAGAATCTCGATCACCATATTAACCTCATTCAAAAGGTCTATGGCCTTCCTTGTGTCGTTGCACTGAATATATTTGTATCCGATACCCAACCAGAATTTGATTTTATCGAAGAGCACTTAGCCGGCAAAAAGGTGGCGGTCTCAAAGTGTTACGGATTCACCAAGGGCGCGTCAGGAGCTGTGGACCTGGCTCAAAAAGTGCTCGCCACAGCTGACTCAGCCACTCACAAATCAGCAAGCCCAATCTACGACTTGCAAAGCTCCCTTAAAGGGAAAATTGAAAGCCTAGCGCAAAAGGTGCATGGGGCCTCCGCGGTGGAGTTCTCCGAAGCCGCTCTGGCGGATCTCTCGCGTCTGGAACCTTTGACGGCGGGATTGCCAATTTGTCTTGCGAAAACTCCATTTTCGCTGACAGCGGATCCTAAGAAAGGCGGACTGCCGCAGTCCCATACAATGCCTGTGAGTCGCATTCTGCCGTCGTTTGGTGCGGGATTTGTGGTGGTTACCACCGGGGATATCATGCTCATGCCGGGACTTCCCAAAACACCCCGAGGAACTTCACCTGTGGGCTCACCGCGAAATTAGTGCTCTTACGATAAATTTCATTTGCCCATCCTTCCACTGCCAGGCTACCCCTCGCACTAGATGTTTATAATTCCGTTGAATGACACACAATTTGTGTGGTTTTTCAGCGGACAGGGTGTCTCAGACACCCTGAAATAACAGTTAAGGGGGTATCTATGATTAAGAATCTATTTTTGGTGGCTTTGCTTTCCATCTCCAGTTTGTCGGCCTTTGCTGGAACTGACGAACTCGACCAAGACAACGCCAATCAAGCTCTTCAGGGAACTGTAGTTTTGCGCGTCGATCAACGCACTGGTGAAATGTCCATGATCCAAACGGATCAAGTCGTTGAAAATGCCGCTGAGGCTCAAAAGCTCTCTGAAGGCGAGTTCACCACAGTTCCTGCAGAAAAAATCAAATCTGAGCTAGATCGCGAAGCTGGTGCTTCGAGCTGGTATTGGTACAACCCAGGCTACTCCTATGGGTATGGTTATAACTATGGTTATTACTCCTACGGCAACTGCTACAACCCGTGGTACTCATACTCGTACGGTTATTACTCTTATTACTACTACAACCGCTACAGCTATTACTGGTGATAACCGGTATTAAGTAGATTTTTTTAAGTGTTGCCAATTTTGGTAGGAGAATTATTCGTATGTTTATTGAGACATTAACTAAAAAAACCTTTCCGATATTGGCAACCTTGATTTTTGCTTCGCTGACGACGACCACATTGTCTCACGCCGTAACGATTAAAAATTTAGATGAGATTCAACGCGCACTCAACACTCAGTCTTGGACGGCATTGCCACTCAAAAAACGCGTTAAAATCGCGATTCTTGATAAGGGCTTTTACGGTTACGAATACGAACTCGGCAAAAGTCTTCCCAAAGACACCAAATACTTTAAGGGACCCGTAGAAACACCTGAAGACCTCAAAGTCGAACATGGTTTAGCAATGGCCCAAATTGTAACGGCTTTGATGAAAAAACCGGATCTTTATCTATACAACGCCTACGGATATTCCAATTTAAAAGCGTCGATTGAAGACCTGATTGATCAAAAAGTCGATCTCGTGCTGTACTCCGAAGTTTGGGAATTCGGAGGCAATCGTAATGGCAAAGGATTTATTAATGCCCTTGTCACTCAAGCGACTGAGGCGGGTATCACTTGGGTCAATGCCGCTGGCAATTTCGAACAAACGTCCTTCACCTCGGCCATTGAAACCCTTGAAGATGATTGGATTAAACTTCCTGATCAAAACCACAGCTTGAAAGTCATCTGTAACAGCAAAGATAAATGCCCTCTGCGCGCTGTTCTTAGCTGGAATGACTTTAAGGATGATCCTGAACAAGGCACCGATAAAGACCTTGATTTCGCCCTCACTGATGATTTTTTAAATATTCTCGAAACCAGTGCACTCAAACAGACCAGTGATCCCAAAGAAACTCGTCCCGGTTATTCGAGCTATCCTCGTGAAACCATTGTCAAAGAACTTGAACCAGGCACTTATTTTCTGCGAATCAAAAATCGCTCTGATAATTTTGATGAAGCCGATGAACTTTTTATTGCGATTTCTGGAGAAGGACTTACCGTCCCCAGTCACACTCCAGGACAGTCACTACTCAACCCCGCGGATCACCCTGAAGTGATGACGGTTGGCGCTCTCGACTCAGAACGTTCTTCCTACAATAGAGACCTTAATAAACCTAATTTACTCACTCTTTCTACGGTCAAAACGCCTGATGGCGAGTTTCGCGGGAGTTCGAATTCCGCCGCGTTCGTGGCTGGAGCACTTGGCTTAGTTAAATCACGGGTTCCTCAGAAGGACTTCGCAGAAATATTAGAAACTTCTCAATTACCTGGCTGGTCCGACAATCACCGTGGTATTTCTGTTTATTGGTTAGGATTCTCTGCACCGATGGGTCGTTGTTTTCGCACTTACCAAGCGGCAGATCTGCCACAACATCTCGTCGACATAGTTAATCTTGGGGGAGTGCTTGTAGAGACCACAATGGGCTATCGATTGATGACGCCCTTTGATCCAATTTGGGTTGCAACGAATCTCAATCGCTATCAACCCAATGATATGATCCTAGCGACTACAGAAGGATTTCGGTTGGCTCCTCGAAATGCGCCGTACACTCCTGCAGGCTGGGTGGAAGTATTTCAAACTCCCCAGGAACTAGCGTTGTGTAATCCGCCACGTTCACCTGGGAATATCTTTCGCCTTCGGGCCTTTTCACAATCAAATTGAAAAGGCCTTTATCTTAAATTCTACTGCAGTCCAAATGAAGGCCCTGTCCATCCATGTTGCGAGGCTGAAACATTGTTGGTAGTGAACCAACCGTTTGTTCCACCTGTGAATTTCACAAAGATTATTCTCGATGACATTCCTGGACCAAAACTTACGGTACCATTGAGTGCAGCTGAACAAGCCGCGTCACTATATGTAGCCCCAGTGAGGCCATTGAAAGTGACAGTCATGGTAGCTCCCCCACTGCCAGCCTTTGTCGGACTTGAAAAGCTCGCATCCTTTAAATCTGCGTTCACGGCCAAACAAGCTCCAATTGGATAAGGCGCCGTTACGCCCGTGATATTCAATACGAGCCACGGTGAAAGAACACCGAGTGTCTGAAGTACGGAGGCATCTGTATTATTGTACAATCTGTAATTCCCGTTCGCTGCTGATGCTGGGATTCTTAAGAATACCTGCTGCGAACTAGATTGACCGCCTGGTATTGTCAGAGTTTTAGAACTGACGGGTGTCCCAGTGCAATTGTCGTTGTCGTAGAGAAAGGTGGCTTGCGAAAAACTTCCATTCTGCAACTCAACAGTCTTACTCCTCGACACCGCCGTATTAACCTCAGCCCCAATACTGTTCACTGCGACGAGATTGAACTGCATACAAGTATCCGGTTTATATTGATGAACATAAGCCGCTCCATTATACAAAAGCGTATTCCAAGATCGGTATTCCAAATGATCAACGGTATTCGAACCAATTTCATAGTTAAAAGTCACAGCAAAGGTCGTACTTGTATCTGGTAAGTATGATGTTGCCGACAATGAATTATTGCTGCTAATGGCGAAAGTGTCGGGCGACGTCCCACTCGAGGTTACTTTGAATGAGAAACTCTGAAAGGCATCGCCCGCTCCAACTGACAGTGAAGTTGTTGCCGTCCCAATACAACCCCGACTGGCAAAAAACTGTGCCGTGTTGATTCCGCCACTCACCGTAAAAGTATAGGGGTTGCTTGAGTTATTGTATCCACGCCAATCGCCCGAACTACTTCGCAAAAACAGATTGCCATCATAACACTTACCCTGAGCCAGTTTGTGTTCCAAATGTACTTCAAAACCAGTTGCCGCTGAATCGGTGACGGACCATCCTTCTGAAACCCTACTATCGATGTTATTATTCATATTGCCGTCTGTATCATCATTATACACCGAAACAGATACATGATTGCTCAAACCAACTTTGACATACAAGGTTGTTTGAGAGGTCGTAACTCCAGTTATAGAGCTGATTTTACTATTGCCACTACAAGTGCTATCGGTTCCTAAATAGTCACCAATCCCTAAACCATCGAATCGGACACCTAAAGCTACTGGATTTGGAGGAGTCAGAGGCGAGTTATCGAATTTATAAAGACCCACATGCAGTGGCACACACACATTGAGTGGCAAACGAGTTGTACCGGTTGTATTACTCACCTTCACATAGCCATTAGGTCCGTTCACGTTAATGGAATACGGCGACCAAACTCCGCCGCTCAAGCGAACTTTCATTTCGGCACCGGCAGCCTTAGATGTTGGTTTAAAGTAAATCGGTGTACTATAATTTCCACTTGGGATGTTAAATGTTGTTCCCATGGAAGTTTGACAGTTGGAATCACTATAATAGGTACCTGTTATATTGGTTGTACCCAACTCTACGTAAGTACTAGTTGAGGAAACAACTGGCGTTCCGTCACTATTGTACAAGTTCAAGTTGTAATTGCCACAGCTATTAATTCCAATTTGGTTCCAACCCATAATACTCACGCGAGCGACCGTTGAGGCTCCTCCACTGACCGATATATTACGACTGGAACGATGGTTGTTGCTGCTTTCTGAAATCGCCATACTCAACGTCATTGATGAATTTGCTGCCGCACTTGTTTTGATAAAAACTATTGATTCGGCAACGCTCGCCGCAAAGGAGATTGTTGAGCCCTGGGCCACGGCTGTAGTACAACCACTGTTCGTATAAAGGCTCAAGTTTGGGGAAGTCCCTGTAAAATCAATGGTGCGACTCACCGCCGGAGCAACGAAATTCCTATTCATATCATAATGAAAAAGCTTTACCGGATAACACATGTTGGCCAGGATTGAGTTCGACAGGTCCATCGAGATAAAAGAATCCGTGAGAGGGACAGAGTAAAGTGTTTCAACATTCTTTGCCACAAGTGAACTATTTGAACCATCGCCAACTGCCTTTAGTTGAAACGAAATTCCCGGAACGGTATTATTCCTAACTAATACTTCTGCCCAACCATTACCGGGAGCAAATAATCCCGAGGTGAAAGTGTTACCAGTTCCCTGCTCACACTGACTCCAATCGTTCATAGTATAGAACGTCTGTCCCGTTGTTTCTGCATTTTTCAAAATCTTAAAACTTACTGACGAGGTCGATGAGGTTTGCATACCATTTGAATCAACAAGCTCCAAGCGTGCCTTAAAGCACTTTTGATCCCCTATATAATTTCCCGCATCGTTATGGACAGAAAGTCTAATCCCAGTCGGTGTTCCACCAGTACCCGTGTTCGTTCCGCCACCTGGAGTCGTCCCGCCGCCTGGGGTCGTATTACTGATCGGCAAACCGCCTCGACGACCCACACCATTACTAAATAAACCACCCGCCATATTGAGTGGGCAGGCCACTAAGCCCGATTCACTGTTTAAACCACTGAAATTGGTGGACGTCAGTGAATAGCTCTGAGCGGAAACAATGCTAGAAATCAACTTCACTCGAGCAGGACTGACAACACTATCATTCTGGAGTTTCAAACAGTTATAACCGTCACCCATTCCATGAGTTCGATAGGACTCCATATCCAAACTATTAACTACAGCAAAAATTCTAACGCCTTTTACGGCGGTGTTCACCACTCCAGGTAGGAAGGTCCAACTCAAAGTGTAGTCCGATACGGTGGAGCCGTTGCTCTGGAGTAAATCGCCACCGCTAGAAGAGTTTTTTGTAAATGGACCACTAAACCACAATCCACCTTGAGCGGGATCAACGAACACTTCATTTGCACTGAATGGGGACGCTGCTGTCGCAACACTGCAACTCGCTATTGGAGCTCGATCAGGAAAGACCTCTGTGGCTGGATTGCTTGGCTGCGTAGAAGGTGTATATGTCAAATTAGACGCGCCAGTGGCAGCCTGAAAGGCCGAAGTGATTGGAGAGGCTGTTTGCGAAAAGCAAACTTTCGCAGTGGAGGCTCCAGCACCAATGAATGCCACCAATTCTGATCGGGCCTCCCTCGGATTGCGGGTGGAACCGCCACGATCCTCATAATAGGCGGGCCATTGCATTTGAACTTGAGAGCCCGCAGTTGCACTAATGAATTCTTCGATCCTCATTGGTCGTCCACCAAAAATACCGTCGCTGAAAACATACTCAATCGGAACTCCTGTGATACCAAAAGCATTAAACCATCCAGAGAAGGTCTCACCTTTTTCAATGATCATTGATTGCTTGTTGAGGCCAGGATTAAATCGTAGCTGAAAGGGTCCAGTCGGACCTTCGGTTGCGGTTGTAAGATAGCGACCTTTGAAGTCAACCATTTTACCGCTTCCAATTCCGGCATTGGCAATTACGGAGTAAACCGTGAGATCCAGAGTCTCTTGCGGCAAGCGAAGATCTTTGATTGCATCATTGTAAAAGAAAGACATTGTTTTAGTTTCGGTGTCTCCGTAGATGGCGAGCACTTGGAAGAACCGAGTATCACCAGCGGGAACATCAAAAGTACATCCGGTCTGTGTACACAATGGATTGCTACTATCACTGTCCCAGTTGATAACCCTAGTCGGTGAAATTCCGGGGCCACTGACGTTTATCACTACATGGGTCAGTTGCTCGCTAAGGGCTCCAACAATGCCTTTGGTGGCGAGCATCGAATTCCGCATTTGTGGACTCAGAGCTTCGAAATTAAATGATACTTGTGAGGTTTGGTTTTCAGGCCGAGTACACCCTAACATGAAGGACAGGCTCAAAAAGACCACCACTAAATTTTCTAATTTCATCATCCTTTTGAATTTTGTCGCCATAACTTAGCTCCTAGCTCTTTTCAGCATTATCTACCTAGACTTCTTCGGTTGATTTTCGGTTTTTCTGAAGTGGAATTATCTATCTATTGCTTAAAAAACAGAAACGGCAAATGACTCAAAATGGGCCCTATTACTAAGGCTCATTGTGATACGCTTTTAGGTGCGACATTACGAGGGATTAACGAAATCAAAGATTCTCATTTTGAACAAACGCACCCAACTCAATTTTGAACTAAAATTGAATTGGTTCGTTTCAGTTTCAAATTGGTGCGTTTAACGGACTTTATTCTTTAACAAATCTTGCAAATGGATCAATCCGATTGGTTTCTTTGGATGGCTCGATTGAGCGTCAACGACGAATAACATCTGAATACTGAACTCTTCCATAATGAAAAGTGCCTTTTCGGCCATCTCTTCGGCATCAATTGTTTTGGGATTCAAGGTCATTACATCTTTTGCGATTCCCTCGAGTGGGTTCTGAGATTTTTCAAGGCGACGGCGCAAATCACCATCAGTGATAACCCCAGCTAAATCACCCGCTTCGTTAACAACACCGGCTGTGCCACGCACCTCTTTGGCTGTCATCACGGAGACGACCTGTAACATTGGTGTATTGAAATTTACGAGCGGCAACGCCTCCCCAGAGTGCATTACATCACGTACTCGTAAAAGTTTACGTCCCAATGACCCACCTGGATGGTATTCAGCAAAATCTTCCGCTTTAAATCCACGTTTCAACAAGACTGCCATCGCTAAAGCATCACCCATAGCAAGGGCCGCAGTAGTGCTCGCTGTCGGAGCTAAGTTCAAGGGGCAAGCCTCAGTATTAATAGAGCAATCAAGAATAATTTGCGACGATCGCCCCAAACGACTGTCCTGTGAGCCTGTGAACGCAATCACTTTTAAACCCTTGCGAGCGGCGTAACTCAGTATTGCCGTGAGTTCGTCGGCCTCGCCACGATAACTGAACACGACGATAACATCATCGGCACCAACAACCCCAAGATCGCCATGACTGCTTTCTGCAGGGTGAACAAAAACCGAAGGCGTACCAGTGCTTGAAAAGGTGCTCGCCAGTTTGCGCGCAATAATGCCGCTCTTGCCAATTCCAGTCGTGATGACTTTTCCTTTACAGGCATAAATAATTTCAACGGCTTCGATAAATTTATCGTCAATACGAGGCCCAAGGGCTGCTACCGCTTGAGCTTCAATGGCTAGTACACGTTTGGCTTCGTCTTTTAAGTTCATCCTTTGGCCCTACAGATAAATAGTCTGATTTGATCGCCACCCTTAAACGAGCTGTGCGGATCGTATACTTCTACCCTTCAAACTCTTAGCTGTCGAGCTGCGCTTGGTCTGAGTAGTTTTAGTTTTTGCTGTAGTTTTTCCGACTGGTTTAATTGCAGCCTTACTTGCTACCTTCTTGCTAGGGCCCTTGCTGGTTCGGCTATTGTGAACGTCAAGGGAGGCACCAATGAACGAAGAGAACAAAGGATGCGGAGCCAATGGCTTTGATTTGAATTCAGGGTGAAATTGCACTCCAACGAACCATGGATGAATTGGCACTTCAAGAATTTCAACAAGGTCACGATCCTTGTTTACGCCCGCAATCAACATTCCTTTCTTTTCTAGGAGTGGACGAAAGCGGTTATTGAATTCATAACGATGACGATGGCGCTCATGAATAAGCGTCTCGCCATAAATCTTACGAACATTAGAACCTTCCTTAAGCCAGCATGGATAGCTACCCAGGCGCATTGTGCCGCCCTTTGATGTTTGTGTTCGTTGCTCTTCCATAAAATCAATCACGTAGTTCGATGCATGAGTATTGCCCTTGCCTTTGAACTCGCGGCTTGTTGCATCACGAATACCACAAACATTTCGCGCATATTCGATGGCGGCTAATTGCATACCAAAACAAATTCCAAAAAATGGGATATCGTTTTCACGAGCATATTGAATAGCTGCAATTTTACCTTCAACCCCACGCTCACCAAAACCACCCGGAACCAAGACACCATCTACATCCTTCAGAGCTTGATCAATATTCTTGGTAGTGAGTTTTTCTGAGTCTAAATAAACAATCTGAATTTTAGTATTATTCGCGATACCGCCGTGAACTAAAGACTCATGCAAGGATTTGTAGGACTCTTTCAAATCAACATATTTGCCAACCACTCCAATGGTGATCTCATGTTTTGGCTGCTTCAGCGCCTTAACAATACGTTCCCATCCATTAATATCAAGATCGTCTGTTTCAATATTAAGGCGTTTGAGGAGCAATAGATCCAATTTTTCATTTTTGAGTTTCAATGGAACTTCGTAAATTGTGCTGGCATCTTCGGCGGCAATGACGTTTTCAGGCTTAACACTACAAAACAAAGCGATTTTCGCACGAACACTCGCATCAACTGGCTTTTCTGAACGACACACAAGAATATCTGGTTGCAAACCGATCTCACGCAATTCTTTCACCGAGTGCTGAGTGGGCTTTGATTTAAGTTCTCCTGCGGCAGCGATAAAAGGCAAATATGTTACATGAATCAATGCGGAATTTTCAGGTCCAACTTCGAGTCGCATTTGACGAATGGCTTCCAGAAAGGGGAGACTCTCAATGTCACCAACTGTTCCACCAATTTCTACAATAACGACTTCAGCCCCTTGGCCAGCAAGGTATACACGAGATTTGATTTCATCGGTGACATGAGGAATAACCTGCACTGTGCCACCCAAATAGTCTCCGCGACGCTCTTTGTTGATAACGGCCTCGTAAATTTGTCCGGTAGAAACGCTATGGGCGCGCGACAAAGTGCACGAAGTAAAGCGCTCGTAGTGACCAAGATCTAAATCAGTCTCCGCACCATCTTCTGTGACATACACTTCTCCATGCTGAAAAGGGGACATCGTTCCTGGGTCCACGTTGATGTAGGGATCGAATTTCATGATAGTGATTTTCACACCACGAGCCTCGAGAAGGGCTCCAAGGCTCGCCGCCGTCAAACCTTTACCCACTGAGGAAACAACTCCCCCAGTGACAAAGATAAATTTTTGTTTCAATTCAGGTTGCTTACGTCGACGAACTCCCATTCCTATTTCCCTCTCAAAAATGGCTCTACCTTTAGAACATCCTCAGGTGTATCTACGCCCATGCACTTATATTCAACAATTATGGTTTGAATCTTAGCCCCTAACCACAGGGCGCGCAATTGTTCTAAGCTCTCAGCGCGCTCTAAAATGGCTGGTGCTGTCTCGCAGAATAACTTTAAGAAACTTTTTTTATAGACGTAAAGCCCAAGATGTTGCCAACACGCTTCAATTTTGCTTCCAGGGGTCATGCGAGTATAGGGGATTGGCAGGCGGCTAAAATAAATCGCTTCATTGTACTTATTAATGATGGCCTTAACCACATTAGGATTAATCAGGTCTTCAGGTTCAA
>JBILOD010000535.1:0-2997 GCA_044374645.1 Pseudobdellovibrionaceae bacterium
CTGACCAGACTCAAGATCACTATTGAGGAGCTGCAAGATGGCTTCTTGACGTTGTTGTGCCTTACTCAAACTGTTGTAGATATAAGCCTTTAAAACGTACGCTTCCTGTTGATACTCAAAGTTGTTTCGCAAATACTCATCAATCATTTGTAACAACACAGGCAGGATTCTCATCGGCATAACGCCTTTACGACTCACTTCGAGAGATGCCAGGGTTGAACCTAGAACCACAATCCCATTATTCACTTGTGCCATCACTGGCTCAAAATCTTGTTCAGCCCGTTCAGCGCTGCCACTTTTAAAATCGAGAATCGCACGATTAATGAGAGCTGGAACAAAGGTGTTATTCACCGAAAGTGCTCGACCAAAGGCCTCTCCAGCGCTCTTAAAATCGTTCTCGTTCATATAGGAGAGACCAATCGCCGTATGGGCTTCGGCCAAACCCTCTTTGGCATCAAACTGACCAAGGACTCTTTCGATATTTTTTCGTCCAACGACATTTTGATTCTGCAAAACAATTTGATAAATACCCATTTCTAAATCAATAAGCACATTATCTCGGTCGCTGGCTTTCAATTTTGTCAGTTGAGCCAAGGATCGATCATAAAACCCTTGCGCCTTTAATTGCATGGCCTGAGAAAAACCATCTTGTGTGACGTCTTTAACTTTCTTCCTCGTCATATAGAAGAGTCCGCCGCCAAGAAATAAGGTCACAACAATCACAATACCAATTAAAAAATTATAAGAACGGGTTTGAACCTGTGCCAAGAGTTTGGGATCTCGGAGTACCTTCGGATTCAATGAACCCGGAATCGGAGGAGGAGCATCCATTGGACTGCCTTCAGCTATGCTGACACTCATTGAGGCTGTCATCGTGTGAGTGAGCGTTGCCGTATTTTCGACAGCATCAGAACGATTGCGAATATCTTTGACCGCGGATTGCAAAGCCATCTCGTCACGAACCAACACCCAACGACCAAAAGGAGCTGCGATTTCATCCATCACTGTGAAATGTTTGAGCTGCAAGCCCGTAATAACTTCAATGAGTTTAAACGGACCCATGACACGATTAGCGCTTTTAATGAGCCACTGATCATTAGGATTGTTTGCCGGTCTGTTCATGTGACAACCCCAATAAAACTAAGTTTAGCCACGTTCGCTCCTCCTTGAACTTTACAACATGACTTAACTTGGACTGTTAATGGCGAAAGTGCCTCCGTCCTGTTAATACCATGTTTATTTTCAAATCTTTAGCAGCTTTAAAAACCGCTTCATCATTCACTGAACCACCTGGTTGAATGACCCAGCGAATACCCGCATTAGCCAACAACTCAATCGAATCCGGGAAAGGAAAAAAAGCATCGCTGGCCAACACCACTTCTTTGATATTAGGATGGTGCTTTTGCCAACGAGCGATGGCATGTTCGACCGCTTCGACACGATTGACCTGTCCCATTCCCAAACCCAAAGTTTTTCCTTCACCCGCAATGGCAATGGCGTTGCTTTTCAAACTCGCTACGACCTTCCACGCAAGCTCCAAATTCTTGCGCACTTCCGGAGTAGGAGTCTCACCCAACGACGACCAAGACTCTTGCCAATGATCCATAGAGTCTCTCTCTTGAATCAAATAACCGCCGGCAATAGTTTTGATATCCACTTGCCCAGCGAACGAGCCCATTTGCCGCCATTCCAAGATGCGAAGATTTTTTTTACGCGCAAAAAAATCTTTAGCATCCTCTGTGTAGTTTGGCGCCACAATACACTCTAGAAACAGCGCCCCCAACTTTTCGGCACACTTTAAATCAACCGTAAAGTTAGTCGCAACAATGCCACCAAACACACTCACGGGGTCAGCACCCAATGCCTTTTCAACGGCTTCAATTCCAGTGGCGCCAATACCAACGCCACATGGATTATTATGCTTCACAGCAACCACTGCTGGCTCTGAAAATTCGCATACCAGACTCGAAGCTGCATCTAAGTCTAGGAGGTTATTATAAGATAATACTTTACCTTGGAGAATCTGGGCTTTGTGCCAGCCGTTGGTCTCACCTTTTTTGCGATACCAATTGGCCTTTTGATGTGGATTTTCACCATAGCGCAACTCCTGCACGAGTGCCCCCCCCAAGGCGTGATCTGGGGTCGAAGCAGTACCTAAAGCTTCCGCAATGAGAGCGTCGTAACTGGCTGTATGGGAGAACACTTTTGAGGCCAAGGTTTTACGCTGTTCGAAGGAAAGATCGCCCTGCGTCTTCAAAACCCATTCATAATCTTTTGGATCACAAACAATAGTTATTGATTTGAAATTTTTGGCGGCAGAACGCAAAAACGAAGGACCACCAATATCGATATATTCAATCAACTCATCGCCTTCACACCCTTTAGCCAGCGCTTCTTCAAAGGGATAGAGATTACCAACCACCAAATCAAACGGCTCCACGCCGTACTGTTTGAGGGTTGCCATATCTTCGGCAAGATTCACTCGACCCAATAGAGCCATATGAATTTTCGGGTGCAAGGTTTTAACTCGACCATCCAGAATTTCAGGAAATTCTGTTTGCTGAGAAACATCGATCACGGGAATGCCCGCTGCCTGGAGATGCTTGGCCGTGCCTCCAGTGGATACAATTTTTAATCCTTGCTCCACTAATGGTTTTAAAAACTCAATTAATCCTGTTTTATCGGAAACACTGACCAATGCACGACGAAACACCAAAGCCCCCTTTAAATGTAAACAACGAAATTTTCTCGAGAATGAGTCCCAGATTTTGGGACTCACCATAGATAAAAAGCGGATGCCGGTCACGAATAAAAACCGGCGCAGCAAAGCGAAAATTTAAAACTATTTAGATTCTGTTGAAAAAGAGCCAAATTCAAGGCGGCAAGCTTCAAATCGAACGAGGCGTAGTTCCTCTACGTTGAGTGAGAGATGAAGCGATGCCAACGCAGAAGTTGGACTTTTTCAGCGGAATCTATTTAGTTAAATCTAGTATAACT
>JBILOD010000140.1:0-8531 GCA_044374645.1 Pseudobdellovibrionaceae bacterium
ACTTCGATAGCGAGGTGATCAGACCCCCGCTGTTCCCGTTCTTCATAGCTTTTCGGAGGTGGTAAATCGTAGCCTTCATCATCAACATGAGGCAAAACGAACGCTGATTTTAACCGTCCGCGTTGGACACTCACTTCATCAATTAAAATGGCATCCAATTGCTTCATCGATAATCTTTTACCCTGAAAGAAGAAATGAGTTCCACGGCGATTCCACTCCGTTGATTCTGGAGCCGCCTCGAAAGCGTCCAACATTCCTATTCTTCTCAGGCTTTCAAATTCAGGCGACAGTCCTTTTCGATAGTTCGATTGCTCCCGCTGAGAACCGGTACCAGATTGGGATGCCGCTTCTGGTTCAGTTTTCAATCGCATTTCATTATTAAAATCGCCCATGGTTGCAACTAAAGTCCCTGGATACTTTGACCGATAGGTCTCAATAATCAGGGCCGCTGCGTCGGACTGTATTGTTCGCTTTACACTACCGGTGGGATCTCCATCACTTGGGCGTTGGGACTTAAAGTGAGTGCCCAACAAAACAAGTAATGGCTTTTTCGCCCCCTTTTCAGATAGAATATATGCCGGAAAATCTCGCGAAAAAACGAGGTCCCCGGTCGCATCATGGACTAAATTTTTATGACTATGAACTTCAACTTCCAAAGGTAATCGTTTATCAAGATACAAACCTAAATTGATTCCGCGCTCATCATTGCCCTCAATATGAAATTCTTCATAACGATCTCCCATAAAGTCCAAATCAAAATCTCTCATGATCTTAATGGTCCCAACTTCAACGAAGAACCAACCATGGGGCAAATATTTTCGTCCAATGTTGGCAATCCCTTTAAGTTGATGCAGTGGTTTGGCGAAATATTTATACCCGGAATTCAATACCTTTGCAGGTTCCCCTCGTTGCTCAGCCACATTGCGGTCAATCATATTCAACACGTTAAAACTGATAAGATCAAAATTTTCTTTAACCCCTTCGGGCCACTCTTTGCCAGGGAGCGTTTTTTTAACGACTTCAATTTCAACGGGTTTACTACCTTTGATCGCCTCATCACAACGCGCGCGATAGGAGAATCCACGCAATGTGGGAACTGTAACCGCAGATGCAACAAAACTAATGAATAAACCAAGAACGACAATCAGAAGACGTAACTGTAACATGGGACTCCCTTGCTCAATAAGGCTCCCTCGTGCATTCTAGATGCCAAAATATCGGAGGCGATTTAACTAATGCGGGTCTGCCCCTGCCCATCGATAACCCAGCGAATGGAAGTAAGGGCCTCCAAACCCACAGGCCCACGCACATGCAATTTTTGCGTACTAATGCCAATTTCTGCTCCCAAACCCATTTGCCCACCGTCCGTAAAACGGGTTGAAGCATTCCAATAAACCACGGCAGCATCGACACTATTTTGAAACTGAACGGCCACTTTAGCATCTCGGGTGATGATGGCCTCTGAGTGATGGGACCCATGGCGCTCGATATGTAAAAGGGCGTGATCGAGATTCTCAACGATTTTGACGTTTAGTTTTAAATCCAAATATTCAGTGTCAAAAGAATGATCTGTGGCACGATGAACACCAGCTTTCGAACCTAGAATTTTCGCCGTTGCCGGACAGACATAAAACTCGACCCCTTTGGCTCTCAGATCCTGATAGATCAGAGGTAGGAACTGTGGTGCTATCGAAGCGTCCACCAATAATGTTTCGGTCGCATTACACACACTGGGCCTCTGCGTCTTGGCATTTTCCACGATCTGCACTGCCATCTCAAAATCCGCCTGTTCATGAACATAAATGTGACACAACCCCCGATCATTTTTGACGATTGGAATCGTGGCGGTCTGGGTGACATGCTCAATGAGTCTTTCGCCCCCCCTTGGTATTAACACATCAATAAACTTGTTTTGTTGCATGAGAAAATCAGTGGTTTCGCGTGAAGCGCCCACCAGTCCCCAGAAGATTTCCTTGGTGAGGTTCGCTTCGCTCACGCTGTCTTCGATCAATCGATAGATCACACGACAGGTCCGGTCGGATTCCTTTCCGCCCTTGAGGATCAGTCCATTTCCAGATTTCAATGCCAACGAGAAAGCCTCGGTGATCACGTTTGGACGAGCTTCAAAAATGAGAAAAATCAAGCCTAATGGGCTTCGAACCTTATTCAAAACGAGGCCGTTTTCAAGACGACGCGACTCCACTCGCTGACCGACAGGGTCTGGCAATTCAATCACCTCTCGCAAACTCTCCGCCATCTGTTGAATCCGTCTATCGGTCAAAGTCAAACGATCGACAAACGCCCTTTGAAAGCCCGCCGATCGATTGTAATCTTCCACATCAAGCTGATTAGCCTCCAGCACTTCTGCACAATGGAGATAGAGATTGTCGGCCAACCGTTGCAGCACCTCGTTCTTTTTCTCCGTTGAAAGCGTTCGCAAAATCACTTTAGCTGTTTTCATGTGCTCTAATTTGTGCAGAATTTCTTGCATGTAACTTACCTCAATCCAATGGCGGTTCCTAGCTCCTCACCTCGCCATAAACGTGTGATCACACGATCTTGCGACCCCTGAACGATGGTTGTCGGAATACCATCTTTCCACGCTCGCTGTGCCGCCAACAATTTTGATGACATTCCACCCCGTCCAGCATCGGACTTTTTGGTAGAAACTGTCTTTTTAATAACAGCACTGTTAACCTTTGGTAAATAAGAAATCAACTGCGCTCCTGCTTCAGATGGGTGTCGATCATATAACCCTTCAACATTGGTCAAAATCACCAAGCGATCGGCTTTTAATTCACAGGCAACCATCGCTGACAATTGATCGTTGTCACCAAATTGAATTTCATCGGTCGCTACAACGTCATTCTCATTGAGCAGAGGAACAACCTCCCACTCAAGGAGCTTATTGATGGTATTACACAGATTCAACCGGCTTTCACTGCGTCGAAAGTCGGAATAACTTAACAACACCTGAGCGCCCATAAGTCCCTGGGACTGCAACGCCAAATTATAAAGTTCCATCAGCATTGGTTGCCCTAAGGCACTAAGAGCCTGCTTTTCCGGCAAGGTGTGCCACTGAAATTGCAACCTCTGACGGGCGGATGCTATCGCTCCCGAAGTCACCCAGACAATGCGGAGGTTTTGATTTTTTACTAGCGCAGAGACTTCTTGAATGAGAGCGCGAATCAACAGGGGGCCACCGTCGGTGATCAATTGACTGCCAATCTTTATTACCCACAACTCTGACTGCAATTTTTTCGATTTCGTCCTTTTCGTTTTTTTCACTGGTGCTACTCCATTAAGGGTGGCTTGAAATTTCCAGACACTTCAAATAGTTACTATTTATGAGATCGGGCGTAATCCCGCGCCTGAGCAAACTCGCTGAGAGCACCACCAGCGACCGCTGTTCCGGTTCTGTTAATGGCGTCGCCCCCCACCAAGACCATGGGAACATTCCTGACCATCGACCCAAATTTGATGTTTCTCCGCGATCTTCAAAACCTGGCGGCCGCAACGGAGGCTCCCCTCCTTGTTTCAACAAGAACTCTAAAAAGAACTCACCATTGACATTCTCGGCAATAAAGACCGTCCGATCATAGAGCCTCTCGGCCGTTGCCGACAAATACGGGCGAAGGCCGGGATGTTTTTGCGGTAAGGTGGCTTCAAAGGATTCGACCAAAGGTCTCTCTTGAAAGCTATGTTCAACGCATGATCGGTAAGTCGAATCCCACTCGAGGTTCGACCAATCCATGAGAGGAGCTGAATGAAAGCTCAATCGAAAACGAGGTCCCAACACCACGATGGCCTTATTCCCATCAAGAACCCGAATCTGGGCCCCAAAGGGATGGGGTATTTTGGCGTTGGACCAGGACCACCCATGTTGAATCTCGATATGCAGAATTCTCTTATCATTGAGTTTTACTAATTCTTCATCACCAACTAAGATTTCACCGGTCAAAGGATGATCGCGAACCACAAGTACTGATAGCAGGTCGTTGGGCCAGGGATTCAACCACTCGTCCATTGGCTTTTTATGTGCGGGTTCAAAGGTCATGATCGCCATTCCTTCCCGACGAAACCCTTGAACACTCGGCATTAGCCAAGGACTCCCCCAGGTACTGATAGCTAAACTTTTTTTGGTTGGCCAAAACTCTTTGAGGCCGCAGAGCAAATCATTGAGAGCATGCCCCACACCTTGGTAGGGCAAACATCGAATGCGGTTATCTTGAATACCTAAAAGATTCCGCCAGTGTTCTTGGGTCTGATTCCAGGAGTTGTGATTTTCACATATATACGCCATGATTTTTCAATGATAACAATTATACAAATTTTGTTGAGTAACTTCTGTTATTTACATCAATTCAAGCCCATTGCGTCACGACTCTTGTTTCATTGCTCCCTCTAATTTCTGCCTCTACCATGATTGGGAGTCTTATAGGAGGTCTCATGCGAACATACAGTCTATTATCGCTACTAGTTTTATTTTTTGCCCAACCGTCAATGGCACTTTTTGAAGTCCGCGCAGGTTATGGAATCTTAGCATCTAAACCAAATGTCGCTGATTTTTATGGCGGCGCCGATTCAAATATCCCTTCCGCAACCCCCAATGCTGGCCTCACTCTCGATGCCATCGCCACAATTCCCCTAGTAGGCATCGGCGGTGGTTTGCGAATGGAAAACATGAAAATTGATTATGATTCAAGTGCTCTTGGCATTAGCAACAGTTTAAATCGAACGTCCCTCATTGTTAATTATCGGATCCTGAATACGCTTGTTTATTTGGGCCCGATTTTTACTTATGGACTTAATCATTCCAATTCACTCAAACTCACTTCTGGTGGAAGCGACCTTGCGAAGATCTCCTCTTCTAAAGTCACTTCTTATACTCTTGGTCTCGAGGCTGGTGCAAGCTTACTGGGATTTATGGTCGGCGCTGAGGCCGGAACTATGGCCATGAAATACAAAGACGCTACCGATTCTATCAACAACGTTGTACATGACTTAGATATGTCTGGCACCTACGCAAAGATCTTTGTTGGTTTTGGAATCTAATTTTCAAACCTTACCATGGTACGTATAACTCCTATAAACTATTATGGAGTACAAAATAAAAAAGCCACCGTCCGGTGGCTTTTTTATTTAGATTCTAATTAGCAAGAACGCCGCCAGCATTGTTTACCTATGAGGCTCTGAATACCTTCGAAAATCTATTTTTTCACTGGCACCTGAACTTTTATTTCAACTTCATCTTTTACGCCAACACCAAGATAACGAACTTTTTCAATACCAAACTCTTTCAACGAAATTTTAAATTGTGCCTTAAGAGTATTACCATCAACTTTGTATGTACCAGAAATTGGTTTTTCAATTCCTTTGATTTTTATTGTCCCTTTACCTTTCCCATCCGCACCTTCACCTGTCACCAAGACAATCTCAGGGTGTTTATCAGCTTCGATTCGCTCTAAAGTGTGCTTATCGCGCAACTCAATTCCCGTTTTAAGGGTCTTTGCGGCCACTTTGATGTTAGAGGCCTTAACTTTGCCTCCCTCAACCACAACATTGCCTTCAATAGAGTTAGTTTTTGCCACATAAGAGCCAACGGGAGAGAGTTTTACCGTCACCTCTACAGACTCCGCATTTGCCCACTGAACGCCAAAACATACCAATCCTGCTGTTAAAAAACGAATAAAACTCATAGGAAACTCCCTACCTTTACAAATAATGTTTCTCTAATTATAAATGCCACGGATCTTTTTGCAACATCACGTACCAAATTCATAAAATTATTCCCTCGAAGTGAGACTTTGAGTGTAGAATGCAGCTATGAGCGTACTAAATAAATACATTTTAGTTTTTACTTTAGGAGTACTTGGTTCCTTGCCAGCATCGGCGACCACACCCACAACCTCAGAGCTCACCAAAAAGAAATCCATCGTCGAGAAAAACTTAAAAACAAAGATTTCGTTCGATAAGAAAGTTAAATTTCTGGTGGCCTTTCAATCGTGGGCCGATAAGGAATTGATTGGCAATGCTGATAAATTGAGCGAAGAAGAATTAGCCCAACTCATGCAATTTTCGACGCTTATGAAATCTCTCTCGCCTAAGAGCTTAACACCTAAAAACTGCAAAGAATCTGGAGACAGAGTCATCGATGAGGACCTCAATCCACTCAGTGAGGAGCCTTCCGCACCAGCCCAAACCATTTTAGGATGGTTAAAACGGCTCTGTTCGAAGGTTGGAGCTCCCTAGAAAAACTCTTTTTCGGGGGGCGCCCGCTTCAACGAAGCCTATATCTGTAGACTCCGTGATAGCCCGTTGCCTCTTGACATAGTGCTTAAAATTGGCTTTAACTTCCATTTCAAACACAATTTGGACTTTATCAATTGAAAATCGATTCAATTGGCCATCTATAAAGAGGACTGCGATGTACGAAACAGCTGATTTTAAAAAAGGTTTGAAACTCCTTCTTGAAGACAATTACCCTTATACTATTGTTGACTTTCAACACGTTAAACCTGGCAAAGGGAATCAATTCACGCGAACCAAGCTGCGCAACCTCATTACTGGCCAACTTTTGGAAAAAACATACAAGTCCGGTGAAAAGTTTGGTGTTCCGAATGTAGAAAACAAAGAAATGACTTTTCTTTACCTCGACGATAACGGGTACAATTTCATGGATCAAACAAGCTTTGAGCAGCTTTGCATGCACAAAGATGAAGTCGGCGAAACAGCCAACTACCTGACCGAGAATCTAGTTGTGAACATTCTCCTCTTCAATGAAAGAGCGATCTCGGTTGAAGTTCCAAAAGCTGTCCATCTGAAAGTTGTAAAGACTGACCCAGGCGTACGTGGTAACACCGTAACGGGTGGTAGCAAACCCGCTACACTTGAAACTGGACTTGTGGTCACCGTCCCCTTGCACATCAATGAGGGAGATGTTCTCCGCGTCGACACCCAAACGGGCGATTATGTTGAACGTGTTTCTATTGGATAGTTCTAATCAAAAATAGACCCAGACCTCTGGGCCTATTCCCAATCCCAGCCTCCCTTTTTAATGAAGTTTGTCTCATAATTAAACAAGGGGGGCGGTGCTAATAATCCCCTGATTTTAAAAAGAATTTTGGGGTTTCTTTGTCACGACAAATTGAAACAGACATTTTTAATTTTATGTCTAAACAGGCATCTGTTTCGGAATGTCTAAAAACATATCTTCCATTTTGGCGTGCACGAGGGCTCACTCCTGCTGATACTCATATCATTTGTCATTTCCTCTATTCCAACGGGGCCTATAAAGAAATCCTTGCTTTCAGTGTTGAAAGTCTTGAACGCGATGAACCTATTAGCTGGAATTATTTAGCCAGTGCCATTCGCAAACTTGAACCAAAACTCGAATCTCCAGTCTACGCTGCTTTGAAAGACTATATTTCTGATAACCGAAAACTCGATGAGTTTTCAACCTGCGAATTATTTGACGTATTTTTCCCAAATGAAGGTGAGATAAAACTTGCGCAGATCCAGCATAAAGTGCAACTCAAAGAACGCCATCGTCAAACCCTTCTGGATCAAATTCGAGTTTTCAACCAGAGCCGTAACTACAATATTGAAAAACAAACTATCCAAAAGTTTATCCGTTTTTTTCCGAATGATAAACTGGGCAAGGAGATCCAGAATCGTTTTGAAACGGAAGAGCTACAACGTTTTTTTCAACGGTATAAAAATGAAAAGCAACAGACTCGAGGCAATCAAATTCCCGCGTTCTCTCCAGAGGAAACCAAACTTTTGCAGCGGTATTTTGATTATCTTGTGATGCAAAATCAATCCAATCCATCGCCCGAAGAATGGGCCAGCACTGTCTATTTTTTTCTTTTTCTTGAAGATTTTGCTCATGCCCTACAGCTCCTGCCTCAAATGACCGAGAGTTCCACACGAGATTGGCTACAGATTGAGCTCCTCATTCTCAATAATAAGTTTGCAGAAGCCCTTTCGTTCTTGCGAGAACTGGATGGGCGTCTCGAAAACGACCCTTCCTACTTCACCGCCAAGGTCTATTACGTGGCGCAATGTTTCTGGGGATTGGGCGACCACCGAAAAGCCATTGAATTAATGGAAAATCTCATTCAAATAAAACCTGACTACCGCATGGCATCTTCACTTCTGAAGGACTGGAGACTGGAACTATGAGGCGCTTCCTCTGGCTTTTTATTCCTACGGTGTTTATGGGGATCACGTTAGGTGTCCTCTGGCACTTTAGCGAGCAAAAGCTAGCTCAGTTTGCCATTAAGAGAGCCCAACAAGTTGTCAGTGAAAAGACCAAGTGGCAACTTGAGGTGGACAAACTACAGCTCCATCTCGCCCCCCCAGGAATTGAAGTGCAGGGCGTTCGATTAAGGCCCCCACCAGAAACACATTGGATGACCCCACTGAAAGTTAAAGAGATTACAGCCAACCTTGATTTTCTCAACCTGTTGGCAGGACAAATTAAACTTTCTATTTTCCGCATCAACGGTACAACAATTGAACTTATTCTC
>JBILOD010000445.1:0-3782 GCA_044374645.1 Pseudobdellovibrionaceae bacterium
TTGCATCGTTATCCGGATCCTGCGGGTTATAATTTACTGGAGCGCATTTCGGCTCTTTGGTCAGTTCCCCGTGGTTTTCTAGCTCTCGGGAATGGGTCCAATGAAATTATCGATCTATTGATTCGAATTTTCTGTGAACCTGGTGAAAAAATCTTGACCACCGAAAAAGCATTTTTGGCCTACCCCATTTGTGCGCAGGCGGCGCGAGTCGAAACAGTGGTGGCTCCGTTGAAAGCTGATTTCACCATGGATATGGAAGCGCTCGCAGAAAAAGCTTTGAACGATCCTAAGATTCGATTGGTGTTCTTGCCGAACCCGAATAACCCTACCGGAACCTACGTGGGCCGAGCGGCCATTGAGGACTTTCTGAAAAAGGTGGGCCATAGGCCTGATTTGTTAATTGTGTTTGATGAGGCCTATAATGAATTTGTTCGTGCAGAAGACTATGCCTCGGGGCAGGAATGGTTGGCAGAGTATCCTTCGGTTGTTGTGATGCGAACTTTTAGTAAAGTCTATGGCTTGGCAGGGTTGCGTTTGGGTGTGATGTTGGCGCATCCCGAAGTGGTCGATTTGTATCATCGGGTGCGCAATCCGTTTAACACCAATGAATTGGCTCAGGTTGCGGCATTGGCGGCTTTGGACGATGTCGAATATTTGAAGGCCTCCCAGAAAGTGGTTTGGGAAGGGCTTGATCAAATCTATGCAGGGTTAAAGTCTATGAATTTGCCCTTTTTTGCGTCACAAGCCAACTTTGTACTATTTGATACTCGTCGGAATGCTCAGCAGGTGTATGAGCTTTTATTGCGTCAAGGGTTGATTCTTCGGCCGGTCGGGAACTATGGATTGCCTCATCATTTGCGTTGGACTGTTGGCTTGGCGGAAGAAAATGATGCTGTATTGACTGCCTTGAAAGACGTATTAGGGAAAGTCCTGCCGTCCGTTTAGAAATTGGCTCCGAAAAGGGATTAAATTTATGGGATATGTTGTAACAATTGATGGACCTGCAGCCTCTGGAAAAAGTTCGGTTAGCCGTGAGTTGGCTCGCCGTTTAGGATGGAAGTGGATTTCAACTGGGGCCTTCTATCGGGGGCTTGCATTTGTGGCCAGTGAAGAAGGGATTTCTCTCGAGGATGAAGCTGCATTGGTGGAATTGTCGCAGTCTGATATTTGGTCCGTTGAAATGCAGCCCGAACGCACGGAAGTTTTGTATCATGGGCACTCCGTGACCGATGATATTCATAAAGACCAAGTGGGTCAGTGGGCAAGTCAAGTGAGTCGACTTCCCGGCGTACGAGCGAGCTTGCTCAAGAATCAGCGGGACTGTGAAACCAAAACAGTGGGGTTGGTGGCTGAGGGTCGTGATTGTGGCTCGGTCGTGTTCCCGCATGCTCCTCTCAAGGTTTATTTGACAGCGGATCAGGTTCAGAGGGCGGCTCGTCGTGCACAGGATTCCGGAATGTCGGTGGCAGAGACCGTGGCCTCTCAGCGAGTGCGGGATCATCAGGATTCCACTCGCAAAGCAGCGCCTCTGCAAGTTCCAGAGAATGCTTGGGTGCTTGATACGACTGAACTGACACTCGCCGAAGCGGTGGGATTGATCGAGTCACGAATTAAAGAAAATTTATTAGGTAGATTCCGCTGAAAAAGTCCAACTTCTGCGTTGGCATCGCTTCAACTCTCACTCAACGTGGGCACCCCTTCACAGAGGGGAAACCCCGCCCTGCCTACGCCTCGTTCGATTTGAAACTTGCCGCCTTGAATTTGGCTCTTTTTCAGCAAAATCTAGGTAAGAGTCTCACTGAATAGCGTAGACGCAGCTATAGGATAAATGAAAGAGCGTGAGACTTTTTTGACTTCTTTAGAATAAGGCTCATTATTTCAAGTAGATACATTCAAAGCCACCTTTGAAGTCTCGTGCCAACGCCAATGAAACCTCAATCGGTCAAGGTTTTTTATAGATTTCAAGGGTTTAAATTTGACAAGCTATTTCAAGACCTCTAAAAGCATCTAATACTCATCATAAGAGTGACCGAATTCTGAGAATTCGAGTTAAAAACGGAAGTGGGGTAGAGCCTGCTTCCACAGGAGGATCTTTTTTTCTATGTCAAAACAACTAAGCAAGTCCGAGAAGGAACGGCTGAGCGTTCTAGCGCTACTTGACGCCGCAGATGGGCAAGTTCCAGCCAATCCTGGCGACGAAGCTCCATTCAAGGGGCAGAACTTCGAATCACTTTTCGAAGATTCAATCAAAGAAAACGACTTTAAAGTAGGAGACGTTGTTTCCGGAGTCGTTGTTGAAGTTCAAAGCGATTATGTGCTTGTGGACATCAATTACAAATCAGAAGGTCTTATCCCGATTTCTGAATTCAGAATGGTGGATGGCGTTCGTGATGTGAAGCCAGGTGAAAAGGTTGAAGTTCTCATTGATCGTATCGAGAACGAAAATGGCATGATCGTCCTCTCTAAAGATAAAGCCGATATGCTTCGTGCATGGGCTGACATCTCTAAAGCGGCTGAAAATGAAGAAGTTATTGAAGGTACTGTGGTTGCCAAAGTTAAAGGCGGTCTCAGTGTTGATATCGGCGTTAAGGCATTCTTGCCTGGAAGCCAAATCGATTTGCGTCCTGTTCGCAATATGGACGTTTACATCGGTAAGAAATATAAGTTCAAAGTTATCAAGTTTAACAAAAAACGTGGAAACATTGTTCTTTCTCGTCGTGCTCTTCTTGAGCAAGAGAGAGAAACTCTCCGCAACCAGACTCTTGATACTATGAAAGAAGGCTCTGTTGTTACTGGTTTGGTTAAGAACATCACTGATTACGGTGCGTTCATTGATCTTGGCGGTATGGATGGTCTTCTCCACATCACAGACATGAGCTGGGGTCGCATTAAGCACCCATCTGAATTGCTCAATGTTGGTGATGAAATCACAGTTAAAGTCCTTAAATATGATAACGAGCGTGAGCGCGTGTCATTGGGTATGAAGCAACTTCAGCCTGATCCTTGGGATTCAGTTCGTGAGAAATTCCCAATTGGTTCTAAAGCTCAAGGAAAGATCGTATCTCTTACTGACTACGGTGCATTCGTTGAATTGGGCGAAGGCGTAGAAGGTTTGATCCACGTTTCAGAAATGAGCTGGACTAAGCGTTTGAAGCACCCATCACAAATCGTGAACGTAGGCGATGTTGTAGACGTACAAGTTCTTGAAATCGACGCTGAAAACCGTCGAATCAGCTTGGGCATGAAGCAGCTTCAACCGAACCCATGGGTCGAGATGAAAGAATCTTATGCTCCTGGAACAATCATTGAAGGCGAAGTGAAGTCTGTTACAGATTTCGGAGTGTTCATTGGTATCGAAGAAGGCATTGATGGTCTTGTGCACATCTCTGACTTCTCTTGGACTAAGAGAATCAATCATCCTTCTGAAATGTTCACTAAAGGTCAAAAAGTACGTGCGGTTGTATTGGGCGTTGATATCGAGAACGAAAGATTCTCATTGGGTATCAAGCAGCTTGAGAACGATCCTTGGTCAAACATTGAGAATAAGTACTCTGTTGGTACACAACACGAAGTGAAAGTTGTGAAAACAGCTGATTTCGGCGTGTTTGTTGAACTTGAGAGTGACATCGAAGGTTTGATTCATATTTCTGAGTTGACCACTGACCGTATCAACCACCCAGACGAATTCGTAAAAGTGGGCGACAGTGTGAAAGCAGAAGTGATCAGCATTGATAAGGACGCTCGTAAGATTGGTCTTAGCTCTAAGCTTGTAAAACTTCGTG
>JBILOD010000446.1:0-3779 GCA_044374645.1 Pseudobdellovibrionaceae bacterium
GCATGAAAAAAGATTGGCGAAAACAGCTACCGATGTGGATCACTCTCAGTCGGATGGCGTTGGCCCTGCCAATACTTGGCCTCATGAGTTTTGAAGGCGTTGCGCTCAAGTGGTGGGCGTGTGTGCTTTTTGGAATTGCCAGTATCACCGACTATTATGACGGGTATTTTGCGCGCAAATATGATGCTTCCACGAACTTAGGGAAATTTATGGACCCAGTCGCCGACAAAATTCTGGTGTCCGCTATTCTGGTAATGCTGGTGGTCCATAAATCGATTGATCCCTTTATGGTGGTTTTTATCATCACCCGCGACACCTTGATCGGAGGTTTGCGCTCTGTGGCTGCCGCTGATCAAATTGTGATTGCGGCCAAACCCGCCGGAAAATGGAAAACAGCTCTGCAAATGAGTGCCATCCCTTTTTTGATTCTCGGACCAGAAGTTTGGACCTCTGCCCCACTTCACCAATGGGCCTACGGTGCCCTTTGGGTGAGCACTGTGCTTAGCTTAACAAGTGGCTGGGAATATTTTGTGGGTTACAAAGAGGCTTTATCCCAAAAAAAAGCCAGTTAAAGAAACGAATCAGGGCTTCAATTTGAAAAAAGTGACGCCCCTTGGCTTTTTACAGCAATCAAATGGTTGACAGAAATTATGAGCCTGTTTAAACAAGTGGTTCTTCCGAACGATTTTGCGGGTGTAGCTCAGTTGGCTAGAGCGCAACCTTGCCAAGGTTGAGGTCGTGGGTTCGAGCCCCATCACCCGCTCCAATTTTCTTCAGTAGTTAAAAACGAAAATTGGTTCTTACGCAAAATCACCAAATAATTATAAATTATCTAAGATGACTCAAGATCATGTACGTTTTATTCAAACGAAGATTCCTCTAGGTCCCACGCACGTTTGTCGTGCAATCCTATTACCTTCCTGAATCAAAACTAATTGGTATTCATTAATGACATCTATCGAAACTTCGGTCAGAGGCTGACGTTCCAATTCGCAAAACGCCTGGCCTCTGTAATTTCATTCCAAATTAAGTTCTTTATTTATTTCCAAAAAAAACTCTCTGCCATAAATCCCACCTTTTTGTCTTGGTTTGCCACCAATCCATCGGGTGGTCCTCAGGACACGAAACAGTTTACTCGGCTACAACTTTAAACTCTGATCCAACTCGAATAAGACTTCCATCACTCATAGTGATGTCTCGAAACTCAACATTAAACCTTTTTCCCGATTCAATATTTTTATAAAGACATCCCACATAAAAACGATAGACATCAGCTGCAACCTTTTCTTGGTCCATCGAGCACCCAGAAAATGATGCTTCGGCGATAAACTCTGAAAAGACCCCATTGACAAGAGCCAATTCATTTGTGTAGAGCGGTCTTGCCGTGTAAGCTTTCGAGGTGGAAGCAAGTAAAGCCGAACACAATACACAAAAATAAAAAAATCCAGATTTCATATATAACTCCTTATTATGGTTACAAATGTGTTGGGATTTATTTCCCACTACGCCACATCAAACGGTTCTTCATAAATTTTGAATTAGCGAAAACTGTGCCAATATTTCCGTACTTATAGAAACACAGTTAATCCAACCCATTAACTTCGCAGAATATTTAAAGCTTGAATTATTTCTATTGTAGATCTTTTAGACAGATAATATCTTCCACCGGGATTCATTCCTTTTCCAGCAGTTAAACACTGCATATACATCAGCGGCAGAATGTGCCAAAAGTGGAAACTCCGATCCTTTGTATTAACTTGAGAAAAGAATAAAAAAATCGGATTTATTCGAAACAGCCTTAAAGGCGAGGACAGGATTAGCCCAAGAGAGTCCTAACCGGCTGAATAGATTTTACCTATATCATTCCTTTAAATCTTTAAATCGGGCAGAAAAAGCACCTCCAGAGGAGCCCTTTCAGGACAAACCAAATCCAAATAAAAAGATTTTGCTTGTGGGTATGGAATCACATATCCGAAATTAGTCTTCTGATTCATGGGAATATTCACTGGTGCAATTTGGTGTCGAGGCATTGGAAAATCCTGTGTGCCTTGATGGGACGCACCATTTTCGTAAAATTCATCTGAAATCTGAAACAGTGGACCCCATAGCTGATTTTTCTTATAGAAATACAAATTTCTGATGGGTACCTCACTGAATGTATTCGAGAGCCAATCATCCTTACCTTGAACTTCAGAATACCAAAAACGATCTCCCGCTTTATCAGTATGAATCACTTTGGAATCAATGGTTCGGATTTCTCCAAAGTCTGGTGTTTGGCAAAGGTAAAACTTGTTTGAAAACACAAAAGAAAACATAGACTGATCACTACAAGCCAGTGTGGATGGTTCAAAATCAGGGAGACTATAGATATTAGGTATTCCATCCTGAAAAACAACAATGTGCGCATCAAAGAGATTGAAGTAATCGCTCTTAAATTCCCGATGTTTTTGAAAAGCACCAACGGATGTAGGTTCATTTAAACGTTTAAAAACCACCACTTTAGTTTCAGAAAATTGGCCTAAAACTATCCAGCGAGCATCATTCGCAAGGGAAATTATAACGTCGTTCGATCCTGTCCATTCAAAAAGTCTGGTATTTTCTTCAACATAGATAAATCGATTGCTTTGGGTTGAATTTTCCATTCCCCTCAATTTGAATCCCCAGCCAAGCTTAGTTCTCTGAACTGACTGAATTGACAACACTTCTTCCTCAGACAAAGGGATAGGAACCAACAAAGACGCATCGCTTGTGGCATCGCTTATCTTCCACCCAGAACGGTCTTTTATAAAAGTAAGTTGTGGATCATTTTGGAGTCCAAGTATTCTCTCATATTGACCATCGGAGGTTAATTTTCCAAAACGATTGAGTATATAAAAATGCCTTGAAGAAAATACCACCAAAGACTCACTCTGTTCACCAGACCACCAAACTCGCAGCGGTTCTGAACTCCTAACTGGCAGCACAACCTCGCCCAACAGGTTGTTAGGAACTTGGCGAACTCTAAGAACTAAACGTTCATCCAATCGCTCATAGGTGAAATAAATATTCGATCTTCGATGTAACTGCCCGAGAGTCTCTCCTTGTTGCAACTCTTGAGGTTCTAAACTTCCAATATTCCATAGTTTACCATTCAATGTATACCAGTCCCCACTTTCTATCGCAAAGCTAGGTGTTGCATCAGTTTTTTTATAAATTGTGCCCTTACTTCCCCATCTCAAGTCGGTTGGCACATTTGGATCACCCATCCAAAGTGGTATTCTTTCGATCCAATCAAGAAGTGTCCTTCCATCTTTGGATTGAGCTTGCAGTTGGTTATTCAGGAATGTACAAGCATCACCAGCCGGAAGTTCTCCATTTTCATAAAGCTTACAAAGTTTACTAGCTCCACTCCATTGTAAGGCCAGTTCTCGATCCAACTCAATAGTCTGTTGCTTCTTGAATTCTGCTGAATCTTCTGGGCAATAATTCTGAGTACAGTCTTTGGCTGCGGCAACTAAGCCCTTTCTTACTTCAATGGTGGAATTCATCGCCTCAATTAAGTTTTCTGAGTAACCTTTAACTGTTAAGCCCCATCGACGACTCACAGGGAGACGGGGGTCTGTTCGAGTTAATTTATGGGTCAATGCCATCAAAATATTTCCCAAAGAATATTCCACACCATCGATGGTAATTCTTTTACGTTGCTCTTCCGATTTCAGTCGTTCCTTGATTCTCTTTACCGTTGATTCGGATTCATACTGCTTCATTAACTCAGCAGCCCTATTCATCGAATGATGGAG